>CALWIE010000034.1 GCA_944380625.1 uncultured Clostridia bacterium | reverse complement strand
ACTTCCGGACGGCGGCGGTGGTGGAGGCCCACGAGGGCCCCAGCGGCGCCCCCCGGCTGGACGAGGAGGGGGTTCTGGCCCTGGCGGACAAGCTGATCCAGGGCCAGAGGGAGGTGGGCCTGGAGGCCCGCTTCGAACAGAGCTTGGAAAAGTGCCGCACCCAGCAGGCGAGGGACCAGTGGGAGCGCCGGCTGCGCAAGGCCCGGGCCCTGGAGGCCCTGGCCCGGCAGCGGCTGGGAAATTTGTAAAAAAAGGAGGCCATGGGCCATGACAGATTGGATGGAGGAACTGAAAAAGCAGGAGGCGTCCGGGCGGGACGTCCAGCTGGTGCTGGCGGTGGAGCGGGACGGCCCCACCCCCGGGGCCGAGGGGGCCAAAATGCTGGTGACCCAGTGGGGCCGGGTCTTCGGCACCATCGGCGGGGGGCGCATGGAGCTCTACTGCCAGGAGCGGGCCCAGGAGCTGCTGGCCCAAAGGCGCTCGGGGCTGGAGCGGCTGGAGCTCTTCCCCGAGGGGGCCGGCGACCTGGGGATGATCTGCGGCGGGGAGGTGACCGTCTGGTTCCAGTACCTGCCCGGCGGCCGCCTCCCCCAAGAGCCGGGCGGGGGGGCCCGCTACCTGCTGCTGGAGCAGGGGGAGGGCGGCGACAGGGCCCTCCTCTGCCACCGGGAGGGGCTGCCCCAGGGGATCCGCCTCCGGGGGGGAGCGGCCTTGGAGCGCAGCCCCCGGGGCTGCCGCTACGTCCAGCGGCTGGAGCCGCCCCGGCAGGTGTTCCTCTTCGGGGCGGGGCACGTGGCCCAGGCCCTGGCCCCGGGCCTTGTTTCCCTGGGGTTTGGGTGCCGGGTATATGACGACCGGCCGGACTTCGCCGTGGCCGAAAACTTCCCTCCCGAGGCCCAGGTGGCCCTGGCGGACATGGAGCGCCTGGAGGAAGTTTGCCGCCAGATCACCGGGGAGGACTTTGCCTGCGTGATGACCCACGGCCACAGCCGGGACTACGCCGTGGTGCGCCAGGTCCTCCGGACCCAGGCCGCCTACATCGGGGTGATCGGTAGCGCGAAAAAGGCCGCCGCCACCCGGGAGCGCCTGGAGCGGGAGGGCTTCAGCCAGGAGGACATCGGCCGGATCGTCACCCCCATCGGCCTTTCCATCGGGGCGGAGACGCCCCAGGAGATCGCCGTCAGCATCCTGGCCCAGCTGGTGGAAAAGCGGGCCGGCCTGCGGGACGGCCGCTGAGAGGAAAGAGACAGGCGGCGCCGCCGCCGCGCAAGAAAAAAGGAGTGTACAAGCTATGAAACTCATTCGCACACAGGACGCGGTGGGCCACGTGCTCTGCCACGACATCACCCAAATCATCCCCGGGGTCACCAAGGACGCCGTGTTCCGCAAGGGGCACATCGTCCGGGAGGAGGACATCCCGGTGCTCCTCAGCGTGGGGAAAGAGCACCTCTACGTCTGGGAGAACGATGAGACCAAGCTCCACGAGAACGACGCCGCCGAAATCCTGCGGCAGATCTGCCAGGGGGAGAACATGGAGGCCACCGAGCCCAAGGAGGGGAAAATCGAGCTCATCGCCAGCTGCGACGGCCTGTTTTTGGCGGATTTAGAGCGCCTCCGGGCGGTGAACGGCCTGGGGGAGATGATGATCGCCACCCGCCCCAGCGGCTTTGTGGTGAAGAAGGGGGATAAGCTCTGCGGCACCCGGGTGATTCCCCTGGTCATCGAAAAGGAGAAGATGGAGCGGGCCCGGCAGGCGGCGGGGGAAAAGCCCCTGCTCCGGCTGCTGCCCTTAAAACAGAAGCGGTACGGGGTGGTCACCACCGGCAGCGAAGTGGCCGCCGGGCGGATCACGGACAAGTTCACCCCGGTCATCGAGGAAAAGCTCCGGGAGTTCGGCTGCCAGATGGCCGCCCACGTGACCCTGGGGGACGACAGCGCCGCCATCACCGCCGCCATCGAGGAGATGCTCCGGCAGGGCTGCGACATGGTGTTCTGCACCGGGGGCATGAGCGTGGACCCGGACGACCGGACGCCCTTGGCCATCCGGAACACCGGGGCCAGGGTGGTGAGCTACGGGGCGCCGGTGCTGCCGGGGGCCATGTTCCTGGTGGCCTACGCCCCGGACGGCCGGCCCATCTGCGGCCTGCCCGGGTGCGTCATGTACGCAAAGCGCACCATTTTCGACCTGGCCCTGCCCCGGCTGCTGGCGGATGAGCCCGTCACCGGGGAGTGGCTGGCGGGCTTGGGCAACGGGGGCCTGTGCCTCAACTGCGCCGAGTGCCGCTTCCCCAACTGCGGCTTCGGGAAAGGGGTGTGACCTATGGGCGCCGCCTTTACCCACATGGACCAAGGGGGCAACGCCCGCATGGTGGACGTCAGCGGCAAGGCCGTCACCCACCGCACCGCCGTGGCCCGGGGGATCATCACCATGAGCCGGGAGTGCTTTGCCCTGGTGAAAAAGGGCCGCATGAAAAAAGGGGACGTGCTGGGGGTGGCCCAGGTGGCGGGCATCATGGCCGCCAAGAACACAAGCGGCCTGATCCCCCTGTGCCACATCCTCCAGCTGACAAAGTGCCAGGTGGAGTTCAGCCTCCTCGAGGAGCGCTGCGCCATCGAGGCCCGGTGCACCGTCGCCTGCGAGGGCAAGACCGGCGTGGAGATGGAGGCCCTCACCGGGGCTGCCGTGGCCCTGCTCACCGTCTACGACATGTGCAAGGCCGTGGACAAGGCGATGGTTCTCTCAGAGATCCGCCTGTTGGAAAAGCACGGGGGAAAAAGCGGCGACCTGGTCTTTGAGGAAACGCCATGAGAGATCAATTCGGCCGCCAAATCGACTACATCCGCTTCTCCATCACCGACCGCTGCAACCTGCGCTGTCAGTACTGTATGCCCCAGGGGACGGTTTTGGGCAGCCACCGGGACCTCCTCTCCTTCGAGGAGTTCCTGGCAGTGGCCCAGGCGGCGGTGGGGCTGGGGATCACCCGTTTTAAAGTCACCGGGGGAGAGCCCCTGGTGCGCCGGGGGTGCCTGGAGTTCCTCCGCCGGCTGAAGGCCCTCCCCGGGGTGGAGCAGGTCACCCTGACCACCAACGGGGTCCTGTTGGCCCCCCTGGTCCCGGCCCTGAGGGAGATGGGCCTGGACGGGGTCAACATCAGCCTGGACGACCCCACCCCGGCGGGCTTTAGGGACATCACAGGCTTTTCCCTGCTCCCCCAGGTGTTGGAAGGCCTTTCCGCCTGCGTGGCGGCAGGGCTTCGGACAAAGCTCAACTGCGTGCTGCTGCCCGGCTGCGAGGGGCGGCTGGAGGCCATGGCCTCCTTCGCCCAAGGGCAGCCGGTGGACGTGCGCTTTATCGAGGTGATGCCCATTGGGGAGGGGGCCCGCCACCCGGGCCCCACCCAGGAGCAGGCCCTTGGCATCCTGCGGGAGCGCTGGCCGGACCTGCGCCCGGTGGAAGAGGTCCGGGGCAACGGCCCCGCCCACTATTACGCCAGCGAAAAACTCACCGGCCGCCTGGGCATGATCGACGCCGTCAGCCACAAGTTCTGCGGCGGGTGCAACCGGGTGCGGCTGACCAGCACCGGGCTCTTAAAGCCCTGCCTCTGCTACGGGGAGGGGGCGGACCTGCGGGCCGTCCTCCGGGGGGGAGAGCCCCACCGGCTTTCAGAGGCCCTGGCCGCCGCCATTTGGAACAAGCCCCAGGCCCACTGCTTCGGCAGCGCCCAAATCACCGAACAGAAGAATATGAGTGAAATTGGAGGATAAAAACCATGGGAAAAGTGATCGCCATTTGCACAAGCCCCGCCCGGGGCACTCAAAAACAGCCGGTGCCCGCCGCCCGCTTCACCGTGGAGTGGGGCGTGGAGGGGGACGCCCACGGGGGCAACTGGCACCGGCAGGTGAGCCTCCTCTCCGCGGATAAGATCGCCCAGTTCAATGCCCGGGGGGCCAATGTCCAGCCCGGGGCCTTCGGGGAGAACCTGGTGGTGGAGGGCTTCGACTTCCGCGCCTTGCCGGTGGGCACCCTGCTGCGCTGCGGCAGCGTCCTGCTGGAGATGACCCAGATCGGCAAGGAGTGCCACAGCCACTGCGAGATCTTCCAGCGCATGGGGGAATGCATCATGCCCACCCAAGGGGTGTTCGCCCGGGTGCTGGAGCCCGGGGAGATCCATGTGGGGGACGAGATGGAAATCCAGCCCCGCACAGAGCCCCGGCCCTGGCAGGCCGCGGTTATCACCCTCAGCGACAAGGGAGCCCGGGGAGAGCGCCGGGACGAAAGCGGCCCCGCCATCGCAAAGCGCCTCGCGGAGGCAGGCTATGAGGTGGTGGAGCAGCTGCTCTTGGCGGACGAGGCCGCCCCCCTGAAAACCCAGCTCATCCGCCTGGCGGACCAGCGCCAGCTGGACCTGATTTTGACCACCGGGGGCACTGGCTTCGGCCCCCGGGACGTCACCCCCGAGGCCACCTTGGCCGTGGCGGACCGGCAGGCCCCGGGCATCGCCGAGGCCATGCGGGCGGCCTCTCTGGCCATCACTCCCCGGGCCATGCTGTCCCGGGCGACCTCGGCCATCCGGGGGAAAACCCTCATTGTAAACCTTCCCGGCAGCCCCAAGGCCTGCATGGAGTGCATGGACGTCTTTTTGGACGTCCTTCCCCACGGCCTGGGACTGCTCCGGGGCGCCGTGGAGGACTGCGCCCGGAAGTGACTTTCTTCCCCATGTTATAAGCGTGTAAATCCACGTTTATAAAATACATGCCCCCGAATAGGGGGAAAGGAGAATGCACCATGAAAACGAGGAAAAACCTCACAAGACTGCTGGCCCTGGGGCTGGCGCTCGCCCTGGCGGGCTGCTCGTCCGCCCCCTCCGGCACAGCCTCCGGCGTCCAGGAGGACAGCGGCCTGCCGGATTCCAGCCAGACCTCGGCCCAGCAGGGGGAAAGCCCGGCGGGGGACCTCTCCGGGGAGGTGGTGGTGTTCGCCGCCGCCTCTCTGACAGAGACACTCACCGAGCTGCAAGGCCTCTTCCAGGAGGCCTATCCGGAGGTGGAGATCACCTTTAACTTCGACTCCTCCGGCACCTTGAAGACCCAGATCGAGGAGGGGGCCTCCTGCGACCTGTTCCTCTCCGCCGGCCAAAAGCAGATGGACCAGCTGGACATGGAAGCCGGCCTCTCCGTCAACACCGACGGACTGGACTTTGTGGACAGCGCCACCCGCATCGACCTTTTGGAAAACAAGGTGACCCTCTGTGTGCCTGAGGGCAACCCCCGGGGCATCGACAGTTTCGACACTTTGGCCCAGGCCCTCTCCGAAGGGGACATCCTGTTCTGCATGGGCAACAGCGACGTGCCCGTGGGCCAGTACACCCAGAGCATCCTGGAGCACTACGGCCTGGATGAGGAAGCCCTGGCCCAGGCCGGCGTCCTCACCTACGGCACCAACGTGAAGGAGGTCACCACCCAGGTGAAAGAGGGCAGCGTGGACGCCGGCGTGGTCTACTGCACCGACGCCTACAGCGCCGGCCTCACCGTGGTGGACACCGCCACAGAGGACATGTGCGGCCAGGTGATCTACCCCGCCGCCGTGCTGAAGACCGCGGAGAACCCCCAGGCCGCCCAGGCTTTTTTGGACTACCTCACCGGCGAGGAGGCCATGGCTGTCTTCGAGAAGGTGGGCTTCTCCCCGGCGCCCTGAGAAATACCCGGCCCCCTCTGGGGCCGTCCTGCGAGGAATGATACGATGGATTGGTATCCGCTTTGGAACTCTTTGCGCATCGCCGCCATCAGCAGCGTGGTGGTGTTCTTTACCGGCATCGCCGCCGCCTACTACGCCGCCCGGCTTCCCCGGGCGGTAAAGGGGGCGCTGGACGTGGTGCTCACCCTGCCCATGGTGCTGCCCCCCACGGTGTGCGGCTACTTTTTGCTGCTGGCCTTTGGGACAAAACGCCCCCTGGGGGCCCTTTTGGACCAGCTGGGCCTGCGCTTTGTGATGACCTGGTACGGAGGGGTGCTGGCCGCCGTGGTGGTGGCCTTCCCCCTGATGTACCGCACCGCCCGGGGGGCCTTCGAGGCCTTCGACCCGGACCTGGCCGCCGCCGGCAGGACCCTGGGGCTCTCCAACACCACCATCTTCTGGCGGGTGCGTATGCCCGCCTGCAAGCAGGGGATCTCGGCGGGGGCCGTGCTGGCCTTCGCCCGGGCCCTGGGGGAGTACGGCGCCACCAGTATGCTCATCGGCTACACCCCCGGAAAAACCGCCACCATCTCCACCACGGTGTACCAGCTGTGGCGCACCGACGACGAGCAGGGAGCCCTGTTTTGGGTCCTTGTAAACCTTGCCATCAGCGCCGTGGTGCTCCTGGCGGTGAACCTGCTGGAGAGCCGGCAGAAAAAGGCGGTGAAGCCATGAGCCTGCAACTGGAGATCCACAAGTCCCTGGGGGATTTCACCCTGGACGCGGCCCTGGAGGCGAGCCCCGACGGGCCGGAGATCCTGGGCCTGCTGGGCCCCTCCGGCTGCGGGAAAAGCATGACCCTGAAGTGCATCGCCGGCATCGAGCGGCCGGACCGGGGCAAAATCGTCCTGGACGGCCAGGTGCTCTTCGACTCGGAAAAGGGGATCGACCTGCCGCCCCAAAAGCGGCGGGTGGGCTACCTGTTTCAAAACTACGCCCTGTTCCCCAATATGACGGTGGGGCAGAACATCCTCTGCGGCCTGAGATGGCAGAAGGACAAAGCCGCCCGCAAACAGGCCCTTTCTCACATGCTCGCCCTGCTGCGGCTGGAGGGTCTGGAAAACCGCCGGCCCCACCAGCTCTCCGGAGGCCAGGCCCAGCGGGCGGCCCTGGGGCGGATCCTAGTGAACCGCCCCCGGCTGCTCCTTTTGGACGAGCCCTTCAGCGCCCTGGACAGCCACCTGCGGGACCGGCTCCAGCTGGAGCTGCGGGAGCTGCTGGCAGGCTGCGGCCTGCCGGCGCTGCTGGTCACCCACAGCCGGGACGAGGCCTACCACCTGTGCCGGCGCATCGCCGTGCTGGACCAGGGGCGGCTTTTGGCCGTAAAGGAGAAAAAAGCCCTCTTTGCCGACCCGGGCAGCGTCCGGGCCGCTTCCCTCACCGGCTGCAAAAATATCGCCCCCGCCCGGAAGGCGGGCCCCCGCCTGGTGGAGGTCCCCGACTGGGGCGTCCGCCTGGAGACCGCCGCCCCGGTGGAGGACGGGCTCAAGGCCGTGGGGATCCGGGCCCACTACTTCAACGCCAAATCCTCCCAGAACCGGGCCCCCGTCACCTTTGTGCGGGAGATGGAGGAGCCCTTCGAGTGGATTGTGGAGTTCCGCTTTGCCGGGCAAAAGCCGGATGCGCCGCCCCTGTGGTGGCGGGTCCCCAAGGACCGCCGGCCCGAGAAATTCCCCGAGGCCTTCGGCGTGGCCCCTCAAAACGTGCTGCTGCTGTACCAGTAAAAAAAGAGCGTCCTGGTTTTCCCAGGGCGCTTTTTTTCGGGGAGGGCCCCCGTCACGTTCGCTTCAGCCCTTCCACCCGGTAGGCCATGGTCCGATAGGCCTTGGGGGTGATCCCTGTGGCTTTCTTGAACACCTGGATAAAGTGGCTTTGGGAGCTGAAGGCCAGGATGGAGGCGATCTCGTCGTAGGGGAAGCTGGAAAACCGCAGCATGTTTTTGGCCGCCTCCATGCGGAGTTCCAAGACGTAGTCCGCCAGGGTGAGGCCCAGTTCCCTCTTGAACAGCTGGGAGAGGTAGTTGGGGGAAAGGCCCGCCTCCTCCGCCACCCGCTGGGTGGGGAGCCTTTCATGAAGGTGGTAGTGGACGAAGTTCATAGCGTCCACCACGGGCTTGGAGTAGACATGGCGCTTTTTGGCGGCGGCCACTTCGTTTACATAAAACTGGAACATGTCCTTGTGCAGGGCGGTGATCTCCTCCAAGCTGGCGCACTTGTCCACCCGCTGGATGTACAGGTCGCTGATGTCGTAAGAGCGCTGTTCCTCCAGGCCCCCTAAAATGGCCGCCCGGCAGGCCAGGGTGATGGAGGCCACGAACAGGTATTTCCGGTTGCGCAGGGTGTCCTCGCTGGTTTTTCCCACCAGGCCGGAGCCCCACATGCGGACGCTCTCCGGCACGGCGGCCTGGTTCCCCTCCCGCAAAAGGTGATATTGCAGCATCTCCTCGTCGTAGCGGTGGTGGCGGTAACCGTCCTCCCGGTGGAGGTATTCCAAATAGCGCAGCTGGGTCTCTTTGACAGCGGGCATGGCTCGTTCCCCCTTTGTGTGATCTGTCTCTCTATTCTACCACAAAACGTAAGATTTTGATATACCGGGCGGGAAAAACCCGGTAAGATGAAGGCGTTCCCGCTTTTTCCCTTCGGTGGGGGAGACGAGAGAGGAAATCTGGGATAGATCGTTGGATTCTGATATACCTTTTTGCAAGGACCGGGTAAGATGAAGGCAGCTGGAAAAGGGAGGCGCGCAGTCCCCCGCCCGCAGCAGGACGTAAACCTTTGCCGCCTTCCGCCTTGGGCGGAGGCATACCCTGGGAGGAGGTCCACTTGATGGGAAAGAAAATCCTTTTAAGACTTACTGCCCGCTACCGGGGCAGCTATCTCAGCTACATGCTTCTTTACACTTTTTATTTTGGCTCGATCGCCTTTTTGTCCGGATTGGTTTCCGTCTACCTGCTGGGCAAGGGATACACCTCCACCCAAGTGAGCTTTGTGGTCTCCTGCTCCCTGGCGGCTTCCATGGGGCTGCAGCCCTTGATAGGGATGCTCACCGACCGGGTCTCCAACCGGGTGGTCACGGGGTTTTCCCTTTTGCTGGCTGGCGTCTTTGGGGTGTTGTTCCTGTTCGCCGGGAGCCTGTGGTCTGTGGCGTTGTGCTACAGCCTGGCGCTGGGCCTTGTCAACAGCGCCAACCCGGTGGTGGAGCGCAGCGCCACCCTTTCCAAACACCCGTACCGTTCCATCCGGATCTGGGGCACGCTGGGATATGCCGTCTGTTCCCAGCTGGGAGGGATCGCCTACCGGTATCTGTCTCCCGAGAGCATGTACCTGTTCTTCGCCCTGAGTGTGCTCCTGTGCGCCTTGGGCCTGGCAGGGACCCGGGACGAAAAGGGTCCCGCCGCCCGGGGGGAGGGTTCCTCCCCTGGGGGGAAGGGCGGAATCCTCTCCCGGCCCTTTCTCCTGTACCTCTTGGTGGCGGCCCTGTTCACCGGAATCACCGGGGTGAGCTCCACCTATTTCCCCGCCATGCTCCAAGAGGAGGGGATCTCGGTGGACGTGGTCAGCACGGTGCTGTTTGTGCTCACCCTGTCGGAACTGCCGCTGATCTTTTTCTCCCAGAAGTTTATGGACCGGCTTTCCAACACGCAGCTTCTGGCAGGGGTGTTTTTGCTGCTGGTGGCCCAGTATGGGGTGTACAGCCTCATCCCGGTGCCCGCTCTCCACGTGGCGGCGGCCGTGCTCACCAAGGCGGTGGCCACCATGTCCTTTATCATGATCAACCTGAAGGTCGTGGCCGCGTTTGTGCCGGCGGGCCGGCAGATCACCGCCCTTTCCCTGGCGGCCACTTGCAGGAACTTTGGCTCTGTGGCCTTCCAAATGGCCGGCGGGACCCTTTTGGAAGGGGGCTCCTACCCGTTTTTCTACGGGGTGCTGCTCCTGTTCTCCCTGGGCGGGCTGGCCCTCTGTATCCTGAGCCGTTTCCCCGAGGGAAACCGGGTCCGGATGTTCTCCTAAAAGCTTTGCCCCCGGGCCAGGAAGGGCCTTTCCCAAAATAGAAGGAGAGCCCTTGACATCTGTTGGAAAATAGGATATTCTGAGAGGGAATTTTGGCAGGAAGCCAACCGGAAAGCGCGAATGCTTGTAAAATTGGAAGATGGATTGTTCTTAAAAAGTACCCCATAGGAAAACGTCAAGAAGGCGTGCTTCTTCCCAGCAGGGAAGCGGTGCGCCCTTTTTGTTTGGGCGCTTACGCGAAAAACGCCGCCTTCAGGCGGCCTGTACAAGGGAAAACGGAGGACTTGCAATGGACGAGACAAGAGAACTTTGGAACAAAGCGGCGGCCTTCCACGGCCACGTGTGCGGGGGCTTGACCATCGGCTACAAGGCGGCGCTGTACGCCATAGAGCTGCTGGGCGTCACCTTTTCCCCGGACGAGGAGCTGGTGTGCATCGCCGAAAACGACGCCTGCGGCTGCGACGCCATCCAGGCCATTCTGGGGTGCAGCGTGGGCAAGGGGAATCTGCTCTTCCACATGACGGGCAAGCAGGCCTTCTCCTTTTATGAGCGGAAAACGGGCAAATCCCTTCGCCTGGTGCTGCGGCCCAGCGAAAAGCAGAGGACCAGGGAGGAATCCTTCGCCTATTACCAAAGCCTGGCCCCTGCGGACATGTTCGACGTGAAAGAGGCGAAAATCCCCCTGCCCCAGCGGGCCCAGATCTTCGGGTCCTACGTCTGCGACAGCTGCGGGGAGGTTACGGGCGCCAACTGGATCCGGTTGTCCGGGGACAAGAAGCTGTGCGTGGACTGCTATAGGGCCTACGACCGCTTCCATCTGTGATTGTGGGCCCGGCGGGACAAGTGCGTATTTCTGCGAAGGCCGGGAGGGATCCCGGCCTTTTTCGCGCTGCCGGGCAGGGGGAGGAAAGCCCCCTCCTGCGTAAACGGCAACATTTGGCGTATGAACGACACTTTCCCCGGCAGCAAAAGTATGCTATAATTAAAATAAAATAGGGGGCCCTGCCCGGCAGCCGCGGGGCAGTTCCCGAAAGGCCATGGCCTTTCTCTGTTGGTAGGTACCAACAGAATCCCTTCCTGAACGAACCCAACCCACGCCTCCCCCCTGGGGAGAGATAGGAGGCTTTTATGCGGCAATTTCAACACACATTTCCCAGGCGATTGGGCGCGCTCCTCTTGTGCCTGGCCCTGCTGGCGGGCCTGCTGCCCACATCGGCGCTGGCGGCGGGTGAAGAAGAACCTTCCGTCTCGCTGACGATCGTTTCTGGTGGCACCTCTTTTACATATGGAACCGTTGTCAATATGATGGCCACTGTTAATGGCCTTACATCTGATAGCTAACCAGTAAACGTTCAATTATTTAAAGGGGAAGACAAGCAGTCTTTTGCACAACAAAGTGGTCCTCCCATGCCAGGTACAGGGGGGCTATCTATAAGCTATGAAGTTTCACTGACAGGAGACACATGGAAACCCGGAGACTATAGCATCACTGCAAAAGTTAACATAAACGACACCACATATTCATCTGCTCCTGTGACCCTCAAAGTTACCAAGGCCAACCAGTCCCTCTCCGCCCCCACCGCCAGCAAAGTCACCTCCAACAGCGTGACGCTGAATGCGGTTACGGGCCAAGGCGAGGTGAAGTACGCCTGTGTGCAGGGCAATAATGCGACCGTTTCGGCTGTTAATAGCAATGAGTGGCAGGACTCCATTGAATTTACCGGCTTGCAGCCCGCCACGGCCTACACCTTCTTCGCCCGCTGTGAGGGGAACGACTGCTATAACGCGGCCACCTCCAGCGCGGTGATCTATACCAACTACGCGGCTCCGACAATCAACCCTTTATTGGGTAGGCCAAACGTAGCCACAGCTTCATGGAGTAATGTATCAGGCGCCACGAGCTATATAGTCCAATTATATAATGGAAATGAAACGTGCGGTGGCCCGGTTACTGTGCAGCCAACGCCAAGCACATATAGCGGACATGATTTCGATATTACTGCAACCGGCACTTATTCCTTTACAGTGAAGGCAACCAGTGAAGGAATTGATGGTGATGCAGCGACGAGTGACAGCTTGACCTTCCATGAGGTGAAGTTCCAAACGAACTGCGAAATTGAGCTTCCGTCGCAGTTTGTGGCAAACGGAGAAAAACCAAATGAGCCTGATGATCAATCTCTATCAAGGGATGGCTATGCCTTTGGAGGATGGTACAAGGATCAAAATTATAATACTGAATGGAGTTTTGCCGATGCCGGCGGCGATTACGTTTCTGACAACGTGACCCTCTACGCCAAGTGGCTCTCCCAAAATACCAGCGTGACCGCCGTGACCGTGAACGGGCAGTCGGCAACAGCCGGTGAAAATAATACGTTCAGCGTCACCCTGCCCTTCGGGAGCAATCTGCCGACGGAAAGCTCCGCAATCACCATTTCTGCGGCGGACAAGGCGACGGTATCTGGTCTCACCACCACCGACAACGGCAAGACCTGGACGTTCACCGTCACCGCCGAGGACGGCACAGCAACAGCAAACTACACCATCCATGTCACCGTGGCGTCCCCGCCTTACACCCCGCCCACCAAACCCACCGGCCCCAGCACCGGGGCCAGCGACGGCTGGGAGGACATCCAGGAGGAGATTGGCGGCGCTGAAAAAGGCGACACCATCACCATCGACATGAACGGCACCACGGAGGTGCCGGCAGAGATCTTCGAGGAAGCGGCCGGGAAGGACGTCACCGTGGAGTTTGAGCTGGAGGATGATATTTCCTGGACGGTCAACGGCCAGGACATCCCCACCGGCACCGACTTCTCCGACCTTGACCTGGGCGTTGACCTGGGTACCAGCGGCATCTCGGTGGATGTCATCAACACAGTCACCGGCGAGCTGGACAGTGTGCAAATCACCCTGGCCCACGACGGCGCGTTTGGCTTTGCCCTGACACTCACCGCCCCCCTGGGAAAAGAGAACGCCGGGTACTGGGCGAACCTCTACCACTACGATGAGGACGCCAAAACGCTGCATTACGAGACCAGCGCCAAGATTGA
>CALWIE010000033.1 GCA_944380625.1 uncultured Clostridia bacterium | reverse complement strand
ATATTATGGCATTTCCGCCGCAATCCGTCAAGCAGGGGCTCTAGGAAGGGATAGGCCCCTTCCCCGGTGGGGATGGTCACCTTCCGGGGGACGTCCGGCAGCTCCAGGTCCTCCAGGGCCCAGTCGAACTCGTCCTGGAGGTTCCGGAGCATCCCCACCCCGTTTTCGATCTGGGGGAAGTCCTCGTAGAACTCCAGGGGCGGGATGGGCCGCCCGGCCAGAAGGTACAGCTCGTCCGAGGCGTACACCGTACGGGCGCCCCGCTCCCCCTTCCAGCGGTCCCCCCAGCGCTCCAGGATGTCCAGGGCCTCGCCGGCGGTCTGGCGGTTGAAGGGGACAAGGGGGTACAGACCCTCCCGGTAGCGGGTCAGGCCCACAGGCACGCAGGCCACGCTCAAGAGCCCCTCCCCCAGCTCCCAGAACTTTTGGAGGGTGTATTCCAGGGCTTCCCCGTCGTTGACCCCGGGGCACAGGACGATCTGGCAGTTGAGCTTGATGCCCCCTTGGGCCAGCCGGTACAGGTGGCGCAGGGAATCCCCGGCAAAGCGGTTGTGCATCATCTTGCACCGGAGCTCCGGGTCCATGGTGTGGACGGACACGTTGATGGGGCTGATGTGCATTTGCAGGATGCGCTCTACCTCCCGGCTGTCGATGTTTGTCAAGGTGATGTAGTTGCCAAACAGGAAGGAGAGCCGGTCGTCGTCGTCCTTGAAGTAGAGGGTCTCCCGCATCCCGGGGGGCAGCTGGTCGATAAAGCAGAAGATGCACTTGTTCCGGCAGGAGCGCTGCTCGTCCATCAGGTAGATGGAGAACCCCAGGCGGATCGCGGCGTACTGGGGCTTTGCCAGCTCAACCTGGTAGGGCCGCCCCTCCCGGACAAGGGAGAGGCGCAGCTCCCGCTCTGTCTCGAAAAAGCGGTAGTCCAGCACGTCCACGATCTCGTGGCCGTTGATGGTTTGCAGCACGTCCCCGGGGCGCACCCCGGCCCGGTCCGCCCGGCTGCCGGGCTCCACCCGGTCGATCTTCACAGCCATTTTCCCATCTCCTTCCCCCGGCGGAAAAAGCCAAAAGCCGCCGGTAAAAATAAAGAAGGGAGCGCATTGCCCGCGTTCCCTTCTCACCTTTGCAAAAATTACGCTTCCTTCTTCACAACGGCACGGCCATTGTAGTAGCCGCAGTTGCCGCACACTCTGTGAGGCGCCTTGTACTCGCCGCACTGGGGGCATCTCATCAGGGCGGGAGCCTGGAGCTTCCACACATTGGAGCGCCGCTTGTTCTGCCGCGCGCTGGACACTTTCCGCTTGGGTACTGCCATGGGTGCCCCTCCTTACTCTATCCAAGAGTATATCCTGCCGCAAAGGGCCCCGACCGGGGTTTTGCGGTACGGTTTTCACATTTGTCCGGCAAGGTTTTCTCCCGGCTTACAGCAGCTGCTTTAAAACTGCCAGGCGCGGGTCCGTATCGTCCCGCTGGCAGCCGCAGTCCCCCAGGTTCAGGTTCTTGCCGCAGACGGGGCACAGGCCCTTGCAGTCCGGTGAGCAGAGGAATTTAGTGGGCAAATCCAAAAGGATGTCCTCGGTGAGGAGCTGGTCCAAATCCAACTGGTCGTCGGGGACCACCACAAACTCGCCGTCCTCATCCTCTTCGTCGCTGAGCTGGCGCACCAGCACGTGGGAAAACTCCGTCTCCCGGCGCTGGGTGGCGATCTCAAAGCAACGGTCGCAGGGCATGGACAGCTCGTACACCGCCTTGCCCCGCAGCTCTACGGAATCGGCCGAGCCCTTGAGCTCCCCTTCGATCTCCACCGGCGCACAAAACGGCTTGACACCGCCCAATTCCATACCGGAGAGGTCCAGGGCCCGATTCAGCGCGTCGCTGCTGCCCAAATAATACTTTCGCAGATCAATGGTCATACTCTTACCCTCATGCCGTACTGATATATTATAATGAAGGGCGCCTGCTTTGTCAACCCCTTTTCGAGGTTTTCTCCCCGGGCGCCCCCCGTCTGGAAAACCAGAGAAAAAGGGCGGCCCACAGCCGCCCTTTCCCTGCCTAAAATGGCCCTTATTTCAGAACGTATTCCGCGACGGAGGCGGGGAGCTCCTCCTCGGCGGCGGAGACGGACAGCACAAAGTTGGCGCCGGACTCCTGGGAGAGCTTCTTGAGCTCCTCGGTCAGGGGGGCCATCACCTCCGCGCCGGTACCGGTGATCTTCAAGGTGGAGTCCACAAAAATGTCGGTGACGTCGTAGTTGCCCGCGCAGATGCCGGCCAGGAACCCATAGAGCCCCTTGCCCCCCTGCACGTCGTAGGCGTCGATGTCCACCAGGCGGGCACTGTGGGAAATATCGTAGGTCAGCTTCAGGCCCTTCTCCACCACCACCACGTTGCCGTTGGACTTCTCCACGGCGGCGTTGGCCAGATCGATGAGTTTTTTGGTCTTGCCGGAACCCTTCTTACCAATTAAAAGAGTGATCATGCTACAACTCTCCTTTATTTTATTATTCCGCCCCACGAAAAGGCGGGGTCAAACAAATCTGTGGGAGGCGTCCCGGGCCCTTTAGCGGGTCAGGCGCTTCTCCAGCTCCGCCTTGGCCTCTTCGTAGCCAGGCTTGCCCAGCAGGGCGAACATGTTCTTCTTATAGCTCTCCACGCCGGGCTGGTTGAAGGGGTTGACCCCCAGGATGTAGCCGGAGCTGGCGCAGGCCTTCTCAAAGAAGTAGATGAGCTGGCCCAGGGTGTCCTCGGAGAAATCGGAGGCGTGGATGACCACGTTGGGCACGCCGCCGTCGTTGTGGGCGAGCACGGTGCCCTCGAAGGCCTTCTCGTTGATGAAGGCCATGGTGCGGCCCTCCAGATAGTTCAGGCCGTCCACATTTTCGGGGTCGTTGGCCAGGGCGATCTGGTGCTTGGGCTCGTCGATGAGCACCACGGTCTCAAACAGGGTGCGGCGGCCGTCCTGGATATACTGACCCAGGGAGTGCAGGTCTGTGGAAAAGACCACGGAGGCGGGGAACAGGCCCTTGTTGTCCTTGCCCTCGCTCTCGCCGAAGAGTTGCTTCCACCACTCGTTCATCATGGCGTAGCAGGGCTCGTAAGAGACCATGACCTCGGTGCACTTGCCCTTGTTGTAGAGGATGTTGCGGATGGCGGCGTACTTGTAGCAATCGTTCTCCTGGATGGAGGGGGCGTTGTACTTTTCGGCGGCCTTCTGGGCGCCGGCCATCAGGGCGTCGATGTCGGCCCCGGCCACGGCGATGGGCAGCAGGCCCACGGCAGTGAGCACAGAGTAGCGGCCGCCCACGTCGTCGGGCACCACAAAGGTCTCGTAGCCCTCTTTGTCCGCCAGCTGCTTTAGGGTGCCCTTGGCCTTATCCGTGGTGCAGAAGATCCGCTCCCGGGCCCCTTCTTTGCCGTACTTTTTCTCCAGCAGCTCCCGGAACACCCGGAAGGCGATGGCCGGCTCCGTGGTGGTGCCGGACTTGGAGATCATATTGATGGAGACGTCTTTCCCCTCGCAGATCTGCACCAGCTCCGCCAGGGCGGTAGAGCTGATGGAGTTCCCGGCAAAGTAGATGGCCGGGGTGTCCTTGCGCAGGTCGTTGTACTTGTCGGACTTTAAATACTCAATGGCGGCCCGGGCCCCCAGATAGGACCCGCCGATGCCGATGACCACGAACACGTCGGAATTGCCCTGGACCTTTTTGGCCGCAGCCTTGATGCGGGCGAACTCCTCCTTGTCGTAGTCGGTGGGCAGGGTGACCCAGCCCAAAAAGTCGTTGCCCAGCCCCGTCTTGTTCATCAACTGTTCGTGGGCAGTTTTCACCTGAGGCTCCATGGCCTCGTATTCGTGCTGGGAGATAAATTCTTTCAAATATCCGGCATCCAATTTCAGCGGCATTGCAAAAGACCTCCTTGTTATTGTTCCTGGAAGCTGGCCCAGGACCCTCCCCCAAAAGGGAGCTCCCGCTGCCTGTGCTTCTATTCTACAATAAGTCGGGGCATTTTGCAAGTTTACCGGGCAGTCTTTCCAAAAAAGTTCTCCGGGCCCCTCCCCTACAGGGAAAACACCTCCCAGACCAGGCGCCGGAAGGCCGAGGAAAAGCACACTGCCTCCACGTCCCGAGCTGCGGTCAGATCCACTTCCGCCAGGACCTCCCCCTCCAGGGTGTAGCGGATTTTCCCCACCACGTCCCCGGCCCGCACCGGGGCGGTGAGCACCCCGTAGGCCACCTCCGCCTCCACCTGGCCGGTCTCCCCGGCCTTTAAAAGCAGGGTGGGGGCCTCCCCGGCCACGACCTCCACCTGGGGCTCCATCCCCCTTGCCACAGGCGCCGGGGAGAGCTCCGGAGCCTGGGGCACCTGGGCCTTCCACCCGGCAAAGCCGTAGTCCAAAAGGGCCCGGGCGTCCTGGAACCGGTGGTCGGTGGAGTCGGCCCCCAGCACCACGGCGATCAGGGAAAGCCCCTCCCGCCGGGCCGTGGCCGCGATGCAGCTGCCCGCCTGTCCGGTGGTGCCGGTCTTCAGGCCCGTGATGCCCGGGTAGCTGCGGATGAGCTTGTTGGTGTTCACCAGCTGGGTCTCCCCGTTTCGAACAGAATCCATCCAGGTCAGGGTGTAGTCGAAGATTTTCTCGTGACGGATGAGCTCCCGGCTCATCAAAGCCACGTCGTAGGCGCTGGTCAGGTGGCCCTCCTCGTCCAGGCCGTTGCAGTTTTGGAAGGTGGTGTCCTCCATGCCCAGCTCCCCCGCCCGCTGGTTCATCCGGGCCACGAAGGCGTCCTCGCTGCCGGACACGGCCTCGGCCAGCACTACGGCGGCGTCGTTGGCGCTCATGATGACCGTGGCCTTCAGAAGGTCGTCCACCGTCATCTGTTCCCCCTCCTCCAGCCAGATGTCCGAGCCCCCCATGGAGGCCGCGTGGGCCGAGGCGGTGAGGGCCTGGTCCAGGGAGAGCTGGCCGCTGTCGATGGCCTCGAAGGTGAGCAGCAGGGTCATCACCTTGGTGATGGAGGCGCAGGGGCGCCTCTCGTGGGCCCCTTTTTCAAAGAGCACCTGGCCCGTGGCCCCGTCCAGGAGCACGGCGGCGGGGGCGGAGACCTCCACCCCCTCTGCCCGGGCGGGCAGGGCGGGCAGCAGCAGGGCGGCGGCAACCGCCAGGGAGAACAGGGAAAACCGAAGCTTTTTCATAGGGAATCATCCTTTCTAGGGGCTATGGAAAGATATGTTCCCCGCCGCGAAAAAAGACACCCAAGGCACAGGCTTGGATGTCTTTTTGCTCAGTTTTCCTTTTCAAACACGCCCCACAGGGCAAGGGCCAGGCCCAGCAAGGCCACCGCCACAAACACGGCGAAGGGCCCCAGCAAGCCTCTGTCGAGGAAACAGCCCAGCCAGCCGCTGACGCCGTTGTAAACAGCTGGCCCGGCAACAAAGGTCCCGAACAGCAGGGCAATGGCGCCCAGAGAGCCTAAGGCCATCACGGCAATGCCGAAAATCAGCTTTTTCATAGCGGGTTTCTCCTTGGAATTTCTGCGCGCCGGCCGGGCGCCGCCCTATGCGCTTCGCGCCGTGCGGGCGCTGCCCTGGTTTCTCTTCCGGCTGCGCCGGTATGAAAGGCCGCGAGACGCTGTCTCGCGCTCTGCAAGCCTTTTGTAAAAGGCTTGAGCGAAAACTTTACTCGCTTCGCAGCGCTTTTTTGACCCGCAGGTAGGCCCCCGGCTCTATGGGCAGGTCTGTCCGCCAGATGACGGCCATCTCCGCGTGGGGGGCCACCTGGATGGCCTCGCCGTCCTCGTTGTACAGCTCGTCCAGGGTGGCGGTAAAGGGCTCTCTCCCCGGCTGGAGGATGTCCACCTCCTGGCCCCGGAAGAACCGGTTGCGCTCCCGCAGGGTGACCAGGCCTTCCCCCCGGCTTTGGCACACGGCCACCAGCTCGTAGTTCCGGGCGTAGTGGCTCCGGTCCGGGGTCTGGCCCGGCTCGCCCCCAAAGTAGAACCCGTGGGAGTAGGGCCGGTGGCTGATCTTCTCCGTCTCCTCCAGGATGGCGGCAGGCAGGGGCTCGCCGGGATGCTCCCAGGCGAAGTCGATGGCCCGGCGGTAGGCCGCGGTGACGCAGGCCACATAGTAGGCGGATTTGGCCCGGCCCTCGATTTTCAGGCTCTTGATGCCCGCATCCATCATCTGGGGGAGGGCGTCGATCATCCGCAGGTCGTTGGAGTTGAAGAAGTAGGCCCCCTTCTCCTCCTGGACAAGGGTGAACACCTCCCCGGGACGCTGGTGTTCCACCAGGTGGTATTCCCACCGGCAGGGCTGGGCGCACTCGCCCCGGTTGGCGTCCCGGCCGGTCATGTAGTTGCTCATGACGCACCGGCCGGAAAAGGACATGCACATGGCCCCGTGGACAAAGGCTTCCAGCTCCAGGGCGGGGTCTGTCTTCTCCCGGATGCCCTGGATTTCGGAGAGGGGCACCTCCCGGGCCAAGACCACCCGGCGGGCCCCCAGCTCAAAGCACACCTGGGCGGCGGCGTAGTTTACGATGCCCGTCTGGGTGGAGACATGGCGCTCCACCCGGGGGGCGGCCTGTTTGGCCAGGGCCAGCACCCCCAGGTCGGAGATGATGAAAGCGTCCACCCCCATTTCCCCGCAGGCCCGGAGAAAGGCAGGCAGCTCTTCCAACTCCTCATTCCTGGGGAGGGTGTTGCAGGTGACGTACACCCGCACCCCCCGGGCGTGGCAGAAGGCCACGGCCCGGGCCAGCTCCTCCTGGGTGAAATTGGCCGGGGCGGAGCGCATGCCGAAGGTCTTCCCCGCCAGGTACACCGCGTCCGCGCCGAAGGCCACGGCGGCCTCCAGTCGCTCCCAGTCCCCCGCAGGGGCCAGAAGCTCCGGTTTCACTCTCTCCACGGCGCTCACCTCAAGCCTGCCAGCTGCAGGTTGTACTCGTGGTCGTAGGAATTGGTGGCGTAGTAAGCGGTGCCGTCGGCGGCATGGCAGAAGTACAGATAGCTGGCGGCGTCCCCCTCTGTGTTGGGCAGCACCGCGGCCCGGATGGCGTCCAGGCCCGGGTTGCAGATGGCCCCAGCGGGCAGGCCTTCGATCTCATAGGTGTCGTAGGCCCCCCAGGAGAGGGCGCCCGTCTCCGGCACGTCCCCGGCGTTCTTGTAGGGGTAGTACATGGTGGAGTCGCACTCCAGCCGGAAAATGCCGTAGTCCGCGCCGAAGTCCATCCGGTTGTGGAGCACGGCGGACACATCGTACATGTCCTGGGGGCTGGCGGCCTCCCGCTGGATGATGGAGGCCAAAACCACCACCTGGTCCATGGTCATGCCCGACTCCTCAATCTGCCGGGAAAGGTCCTCCACCCGGTTCTGGAAGTTGTAGAGCATCTTGCCCACCACAGAATCCAGGTCCTCCCCCTTGTAGAAGTTGTAGGTGTCGGGGAACAGGTAGCCCTCCAGCTTGTAGTACTTTTCCGAGGCGTTGGTGATCTCGCCGATCATGTCGTAGTCGTTGAAGTCCTCCGAGTTGATGGCGGCGAGGAAGTCCTCCTGGGAGCAGACCTCGTTCTCCTCCAGGAGGGCGGCGGCCTCCAGGGCCGTGGTGCCCTCGGGGAAGGTGACGGTGACCTCTTCCAGGACCTGGTTGCCCCCTTGCAGGGTGCTGATGATGGCCTGGTAGTCCAGGTTGCCCTCCAGGTCGTAGGTGCCCGGCTGGAAGTATTCCAGCTCCCCGTCGTCTACGGTGACGGAGCAGTACAGGGTGAAGAATTCGGGCTCGTCGATGGCCTTGGCCTCATAGAGGATTTGGGCGAGCTCCTCCCGGGTGACGTTTTCCGGGATGGTCACCGAGACGGGGTTTTCGCTGCGGTTTACCGCGAAGAAGTCGTTGGCCCCTGTGATCAGGTAGCTGCCCAGGGTGAAGGACACCAGCAGCACCATGCACAGCCACACCAGGGTAAAGATCCGCCGGTTTTTCCGGGCCTTGAGCCGGTTGCGCTTTTTGTGGGCCTTCTCCTCCGCCTTGCGCTCCTTCTCTGTCAGATAGGCCTTACCCGTGGCAAACTCCGCCCGGGGCTGGGCCTGCCGCTTGCGCAGGTCGAGGCTGCCCGTGGCCAGGTCCTTTTCATCGACGTTCAGCTTAAAGGCCCCTGTGGAGCGGTTCTCCGCCGGCTGGCGGCCCTCCTGATCCTGTTTTCGGTTCATAAGCGTCCTTCCTTTCCTGTGGGCGCCGCGCCGGATTCCGTCACCAGCCGGCCCACCTTTCTGTCATAAACCTCCCGGGGCAGGCGGTCCTGCACCAACCCCTCGTAGCAAAGCCCCAGAGAGCTGCCGGAAAATCCCGCCAGGAAGCGGTCGTAATAGCCCACTCCATAGCCCAGCCGGAACCCCTCCCGGTCGAAGGCGATCCCCGGCACCAGGCACAGGGCCCCGGCCCCACCCTCCCAGGGCGGGCAGCGGGCGGGATCGGGCTCCCAAAGGCCGAACCGGCCCAACACCAGCCCCTCCCGGGAGGGGACCCGGTAAAAAGCCATGTTCCCCCGGCCGTCCAGGCAGCGGGGGGCGTACACCGGCCGGCCCTCCGCCAGGGCCCGGTCCAAAAGGCCCCAGGTGTCCGGCTCGGACCCCTTGCTCAGGTAGAGGAGCAGCGCCCGGGCCTCCCGGTAGGCGTCCAGGGCCCGCACCTGCTCCTCCATGGCCCTGTCCAGGGCCTTCCGGAAGGGGAGGGCCTCCCGCTTTGCCAAAAGCTCCCGGCGCAGGGCGGCCTTGTCCCCGGTCACCCCTCCCACTGGATGGAGGAGCGGATCTCACGGGCCTTTTCCTCCCCTGCCAGGGCAGAGGCCAGGGCCAGGCCGAACTGGGTGGCCACCCCCATGCCACGGCCGGTGAGGAACTGGCCGTCCCGCACCACATAGGCGCTGCTGAGGACCGCGCCGCCCTCTTCCAAGTCCTTTTGGAAACTGGGGAAGGCCGTGGCCTTTTTCCCCTTTAAAAGCCCCTTGTGGGCCAGGATGGAGGGGGCCGCGCAGATGGCCGCCACCAGCTTGCCCTGCTCCACGCAGCTGTCGATGCAGGCCTGCACCGCCGGGGACTTCTCCAGGTTCAAGGTGCCGGGCAGCCCGCCGGGGAGCATCATGGCCTGAAGCCCCGCCGGGTCCACCTCCTCCGCCGGGAGGTCCGTCTTCACGCAGATGCCGTGGGAGCCGGTGACCGTGGCCCCCGCCACCCCGGCCAGCTTGACCGTGACCCCCGCCCGGCGCAAAATATCCACCGGGGCCAGGGCCTCCACCTCTTCAAAGCCTTCCGCCAAAAAAACAACCACCATAGAAAACCATCCTTTCGATTAAGAAAAGCCGTACCGTATCACATAGTAGATCACATACACCCAAGAGAGCAGGCCGTGGACAGCGGCCCACCCCACCGAGTGCCAGTTGCAGTAGCTGATGACCATGGCCAGGGCGCTGCCAAAGGTGGCGCCCTTTTTCACGGTCTCCTTCACCACCGTGCGGGTGCGCGCTTGCTCTTCCATTCAGACTCTCCTTTCCAGCAGGGGCTCCACGGCCTGGAGCACCGCCCGGTGGATGTCCTCCACGGGCAGGGGCTCCCCGCCCTTCGCGCAGGGGATCACCTTCCAGCCCAGGCTCTCCCCGGCAAAGCGGGCGCACTCCCGGCAGGAGCGCAGAAACTCCAGGTGGCTCTCGTGGATGTCCTTTTTGCCCCCGTCCCCGTGGTAGCGGGAGAGCAGGAGCTTTTGAGACGCCTCGATGGGCATGTCCAAATAGAGGACCAAATCCGGCCGGGGGATGCCCAGCTTTTTATACTCCAAATCCTCCACCCAGCAGAGGTACTCCCCCCACTGCTCCCGGGGGAGCTTCCCCATCTGGTACACCATGTTGGAGGTGGCGTACCGGTCGCAGAGGATAAGCTCCCCCCGGCGGTAGGCCTCCCCCCAGTCCTTTTGGAAGCCGGCGTACCGGTCCACCGCGTAAAAGGTGCTGGCGGCCCAGGCGTTCACATCCCCGGGGTCCTTTCCGAACTCCCCGCCCAGGTACATCTTCACCAGGGCCGAAGAGGGGGACTGGTAGTCGGGAAAGGTGACTTTCCGCGCCGGGACCTGCCGCTTTTTTAGGGCCTCGAACAAAAGCTGGGTCTGGGTGCCCTTGCCTCTGCCGTCCAAGCCCTCTAGGACCACCAAGCTCATGGCGTCTCGCCCTCCTTGTAGTATGGGGCAAAGGCCCCTTTCTTTTACAGCGCCTGGAATTTTTCCCGCACTTCTCCCATCTTCCCGCAGGACATCTTCCCCTCGGGGCAGTTTCCCCGCAAGCAGGGCGGGCCCGCCTGGCCGAACAGGTGGGGCGCCACGGCCCGCACCTCTTTGAGCATCTGGGTGGCCAGCTCCCGGATCTCCCACTGGGCCCGGTTGCAGCACCGGTGGGAGAAGAAGTTGAGAAGGGACCGGGCGTTCATGGTGCAGATCATCTTGGTGCAGCAGGCGTTGGGCAGCACGAACCGGGCGTCCTCGATGGCCATTTTCTCCGCCTTGCGGGCGGCGGCCTTCTCCGTCTCCCCGGCGGCCAAAAGCTCCTGCTTGTGGCGCTCTTGCAGCAGGGCGGTCAGGCGCTCATAGTGGCGGACGTCCTCCTCCATGGCCCGGAGGAACTCCTCCTTGGCCTCGGGGAGCTTTTCGATCTCCGGGGGCAGCACAAACTGGAAGCCGTCCTCTTTGACGTAGCGCTGGCTCTTGACGCTGAAGGAGGCGATCCGGTGGCGGGTGATCTGGGCCAGAAGGGACCGGGACACCCCTTCGATGCCGAAGGTGAAGCTGCAGTGCTCGATGGGGCTCTCGTGGCCGATGGACCGGAGCATCTCCAAAAAGGAGGCTGTCTTCTCCTCGGTGAGGCCCTCGTAGACCGTGTCGATGTCCGCGGCGGCGTAACAGAGCTTGGCGGCGCAGGCCACGGTCTTCTCCGGCTCCGGCGTATAGGCAAGGAGCTTTACCTGCATGAAAAACACCCTTTCCTTGGGAAAATCTCATAATCCAAGTTATTATAGCAAATTTTCCGCCATCCTACAAGGGGCAGATAGAGAAAGCCCCGCCGGGGTGCCCGGCAGGGCTTTTCGGGGCCTGTTTCAAGTGTCTTCTTCCTCTGCCTTCCAGAGCTTCCCCTCCTCCTGGAGGGCCTTGGACCAGTAGCTGTCGAACTGGTCCAGGAGGGCCTGGGTGCTCAGCTCCCCGGAGAGGTACTCCCGCAGGGCCTGGTCCCCCAGGCTCTGGAAGGGCTCCCAGGCGCCGTACATGACGGGCTCCTGGCCGTAGGTGTACACGTCGGACCGGGTGTCCATGCGCAGGTTGGCGGAGAGGGTCTCCGTCAGGCTGGGTTCCAGCTCCGCGGCCTTCTTGTGCAGAGGGGGCAGGGAGCACACCTGGGCAATGTGGGTGTTGTTGTCCGGGTCCGAGAGGTAGAACAGGAAGTCCGCCGCGTTGCCTTCGTTCTCCGCGGCGCTGGTCACGGCAAAGCCCGTGTACTCCTGGTAGGGGATGCCGACGCCCATCAGGCCCCGGGGATAGGGGGCCATTTCCACCGCGCCCTCCTCCATGGCGGAGAAGATGCGCCGGCACTGGTTCTGCCCGGCCAAGAGCACCGCCGCGTCCCCCTGGATAAAGGCCTCCACCGCCTGGTCCTCCGTCCACTCCAGGGACTCCTGGGGCACGGCGGCGGAAAGGGCCTCTTTAAACTGTTCCGCCGCCTTGCTGGCAGCATCCAGGGCGAAAATGGTGTCCCGCTGGGTGGAGTCGCACAGGTAGGCCACGGAGTTGTGGGCCGAAGGGCTCAGGCTCAGGGCGCTCCACACCACACTGTCGAACACCTGCAACAGCTTGTCCTTCCCGCCGAAGACCAGGCAGTCCCCCTTGTCCGCCAGCTGCTCCGCCGCCAAAACCAGGTCCGCCCAGCTGCGGCAATAGACCATGTCGTCGGGGTCTTCCTTGTCCTCGTTATAGGCCTCGAACCAGTCGCTGCGGTAGTAGAGCACGTCCTGGTCCAGCACTGCCGGGAGGATGTAGGCCACCTCCGGGCCCATGGAGCGGATCACCTGGCGGGCCGCCGGGGTCAGGCCGGTGACGTCGTCCCAGATGTCCACGTACTTGTCGATGTCCACCAAAAAGCCCTGCTCCACATAGGCGGGCTGGTCCTCCCAAAAGACCTCGCAGATTCCCAGCTCCCCAGACGCCACCAGGCCCTCCATCTCCTCCCGGGTCTGGACGGTGCGCACCTCCACCTGGGTCTCAGGGTGGTCGGCCATGTACTTGGCGGCGATCTCCTCCAGGGCCTGGGTGCGCTCCTCACTGTAGAAGAGCTCCCCCAGGACGATCTGGGTCGCCTGGCCGTCGTTTTCCAGCACGAGGGGCTCCTCCCCCGGGGACGGGCTCGGGCTTTCGCTCACCTGTGAGGAGACAGGGGCTCCCTGGCAGCCGGCAAGCCCCAGGGCCAGGGCCCCCGCCAAAAGGAGCGCCCCCCACTTCCGTTTATATCCACCCTTCACGGATTCCACATCCTTTCGACGAATTCCCTTGCAGGCGCCTTCTCCGGGAAGGCCGTTGCTTTATTATAGCGTCCCCCCGGCGAAATTACAAGCCAAACCCGCCTCGCCCGGGAAATTCCCCGGGCAGGGAAAAGGCGCGGGCCGCGCCGCGCCTTGTTTTACCCGATCTCACACCTTTTTTACGTAGCCCTCCTTGCGGGGCTTGGGCTGGGGGGCGGGGCCGTCCCCGTAGCCCAGGGCCAGGCTCCCCACGCCGCGCAGGTCCTCGGGCAGGCCCCATTCCCTTAACAGGGCCTTGCCCTCGGGCAGCTGGAACATCTCCCGCTCCCCGTGGATCCAGCAGGAAGAGAGGCCGATGGCGTGGGCCGCCAGCATCATGGTGTCGAGCACACAGGCCCCGTCCTCCACGCAGGTGTTCCTGGCGGGGTCAGCCAGCACCAGCACAATGGTGGGCGCCCCGTAGTAGGGGTCCCCCTCCATGCCCCGGGCCTTTTTGTTCAGCTCCATCTCCGCTTGGTGGTTCTTGGGGTCCTGCACCGCCCCGATCACCGCGCACTGTAGCCCCCGGCCCGCGGGGCCCCAGGCGCCGGCCTCGGTGACGGCGTCCAGCTCCTGGGG
>CALWIE010000032.1 GCA_944380625.1 uncultured Clostridia bacterium | reverse complement strand
TCAAAGAGCTCATCTCTGGCGGCCGCATCGGGGAGGTGGTGTCCATCTGCGCCAACGAGAACGTGGGCTATTGGCACCAGGCCCACTCCTTTGTCCGGGGCAATTGGCGCAACTCCCAGGAGACCAGCCCCATGATCCTGCAAAAGTCCTGCCACGATATGGACATCCTCACCTGGCTCGTGGGGAAAAAGTGCAAGTCTGTCTCCAGCTTTGGCAGCACCACCCTCTTCAAACCCGAGCGGGCCCCCCAGGGGGCGGCCCTGCGCTGCCTGGACGGCTGCAAGGCCAAGGAGGGCTGCATCTTCGACGCGGAGAAGATCTACCTCACCAGCCCCAAGACGGGCCTGGAAAAGGGGACCAGCTGGATGAGTTCCGTCCTCAGCCTGGAGAACACCGTCGAGAGCACCTACAAAGCCCTGCGGGAGGGGCCCTACGGCCGGTGCGTCTACCACTGCGACAACGACGTGGTGGACCACCAGCAGACCAACCTCCTCATGGAGGACGGCTCCACCATCAGCTTTACCATGTGCGCCTTCACCGAGGACTGCTACCGGTACTTCAAGGCCATGGGCACCAAAGGGGAGATCGAGGCGGACATGCACACAAACCAGATCCGCCTGCGGGAGTTCGGCAAGGGGGAGGAGACCATCGACGTGGGCAAGCTGGCCGCGGACCTGAAGGGCCACGGCGGCGGGGACAGCGGCATTGTCCAGGACTTTTTGGAGATGCTCCTCACCGGCGCCGAGCCCAACGAGCGCACCACCACCCTGGAGCACTCCATGGAGAGCCACTTCATCGCCCTGGCGGCGGAGGAGAGCCGCCTTCACGGGGGCCGGGTGGTGGACCTGGAGGAGTTCAAGGCCCGCTAAGCTGCCCCTCCTTGCGATCCGGACGGCGAAAAAGCGCCCTGGGAAACAGCCTGTTTCCCAGGGCGTTCTTTGTTTTGGATCCGGCCCCCTCAGCGCTGGAGGAGCTCCCGCTCCGTCTCCTGGCGCAGGGTCTCCTGGGCGGTGGACAGGAGGAACCGGTACACCGGGAACAGCTGCCTCAAATCCCCCAGGAGGGTTTCGGGCAGGGAGGGAGAGAAGAGGGCGGCAAAGTCGTGGCTGTCCGCGCCAAAGCCGATGTTCCGCCGCTCCAGCCAGAGCTGCTCCTCCGGGGACCGGAAGCCGTACCGGGGCCGCTTAAAGCAGTCCCCCTCCATGCGGAACACCTTTTGGGAGAGGAAGGCCTCTTGGGCGGCCTCAAATTCCCCGTCCCCCCGAAGGACCCTTTCCCGCAGGTTGTGCATAAAGGCGGTGGAGGCGTGATAAAACCCGCAGCCGTAAGAAAACCCGTCGGGGTTGATTTCAAAGTAGATGCCGGGGTAGTCCGTGCCGTGCATCCGCCCGCCCCGCTTGAAGATGATCCACATGTGGTCCCGATAGAGGGAGGGGTCCTTGGTGTAGCGGGTGTCCCGCCAGATGCGGCAGATGGTCTTGTCCACCTGGGGCTCGGTGGTAAAGTCCGGGTCCAGCGTCAGCATGGCGGGGGAGAGCTCCTCCACCAGCTGGCGCAGGGGCTGGAGCACCAGCGCCTGATAGTCCGCCTTGTGTTCGGCGAACCAGGCCCGGCTGTCGTGAAGCCGGTTTTCAAAGAGAAAATCCAGGGTCTTTTGGGAAAACGGCGTGTCCATGGGGCTCCTTTCTCACAAAAAGGCCTGGGCGTCCAACCGGTGCCCAGGCCTTCTTTCCGCCACCGGAGGGCGGGCGTCAGTTCAGGTCCATCAGCTTGGCGCTCACGCCCTCCAGGGCGTTGAAGCCCTCCACCATCCTGTCAATGGTCTCCCGGTCGCCGCAGGCCTGCAGCATGATGACCCCGTCGTCGGAGCAAAAGTCCTCGCCCACCTCGTGGAGGCCCACCCGCAGCTTGATGTTGCAGCCGAACTCAGTCAGCGCCTTCTGAAGGTTTAAGGCGTTTGCGTGGCGGTGGTCTACCCGCAGGCCGATGATATAGTAGCAGTTCATAGGGGTTCCCCTTTCTTTTGTGGATTTTCCCGGCTCGTCCCGGGGTTCTGTAGCCTTAGTATAGCATTTTTTCCCCCAAGATACAAGGGAAGGCCCCCTCCGAGAGAAAATTCTCCCCCTCCATTTTAGAAAAAACCTTGACAGGGTGGAGGAAAGGGTGTAAACTGTCTTTAGTTAGTTAAAACTAACTAATGAGATTGCCCTTTCCCCACCAGGAGAGGAAGGGGCCCAAAATGAGAAAAACCCCGGCGGCGAACCCGGCGGGGAGAAACGGGGAAAGCTATGAGCGTTGTGATCGTAGGCGGAAACGAGCGGATGGCCGGCCAGTACGAGGACATCTGTAAAGAGCACGGCTGCAAGGCCAAGGTGTTCACCAAGGAGAGCGGCTCCCTAAAGCGGAAACTGGGCACCCCGGACCTGCTGATCCTGTTCATCAGCACTGTGTCCCACAAAATGGTGATCAGCGTCACCCAAGAGGCCAAGAAGAACCGGGTCCCCGTGGCCCGGATCCACACCAGCAGCGCCACGGCCCTGCGGACGGCCCTTTCCCAGTGGGCGCCGGGCTGAGGCTTCCCCCAGCCCTTGACATGCCTCTGGGGCCGTGGTATAGTAAACGGGAGTTAGAAATATCTAACCTCCGGCCTTGGATTTTTAAAGCTTCCTGGGCGGATTTTCGGAAAGGGGGATTCCCATGGAGGGATCGGTTTCCACAGTTGTCATCGTCCTGCTCTTGGTGCTCATCGTGGTGTTTTCGGTGCGCAGCTACCTGAAAAAGCTGCAAAGGGGCTGCTGCGGCGCAGGGGGGGACGTGGTCAAGGCCATAAAGCCCGCCGACCGGGACCCTGCCCACTACCCCTATGCCCGGCTCGTCCGGGTCGAGGGCATGCACTGCCAGAACGGCGCCCGGCGGGTGGAAAACGCCTTCAACAGCCGGGAGGGCTTTTGGGCCAAGGTGGACCTGGGCAAGGGGACGGCCTTGGTGCGCTTCAAGCGCCAGGCCTCCGACGAGGAGCTCAAACAGGTGGTCCGGAGCCTGGGCTACCGCCCTGGGGCGGTGGAGCAGGCCTCCTAGGGACATGGGAAAAAGGCGCCCTTTGGGGGGCGTCTTTTTTTGCGCCTTGCGCCCCGGGGCCCCAGGGGGTACAATAGGGGGGAAGGGGGCGGTTTTATGGGAAGGGAATCCATGCCCGGCTGCGGGCGCAGCCGCATTTGCCTGCCCCGGGACTACACCGTGGTGGACACGGAGACCACCGGCCTTTCCGCCGGCAGCTGCGGCCTCATCGAGGTGGCGGCCCTGCGGGTGCGGGGCGGGCAGCCGGTGGAGGAGTTTTCCACCCTGGTGCGGCCCCCGTGGCGGGAGGTGCGGAAAAACGGGGAGTGGACCGAAGGGTACGTGGACGACTTCATCCAGGGGCTTACAGGCATCCGTGACGAAATGCTGGAAAGCGCCCCCCTCCCGGAGGAGGCCCTGCCCCGGGCGGAGGCCTTTTTCGGGGAGGACCTGCTCCTGGGCCACAACGTGGGCTTCGATGTGGCCTTCCTCAGCCGGGGCTTCCAGCGGCACTTGGGCCGCCCTCTGGCAAACGACTTTGTAGACCACCTGCGCCTTGCCCGCAAGCTGCTGCCGGGGCTGCCCCACCACCGGCTGGGGGACGTGGCGGCCGCCTTGGGCGTGGCCTACGAAGGGGCCCACCGGGCCCTCCAGGACTGCCGCATCACCTACCGCTGTTATGAAAGGCTCCGGGAGATGGCCCTGGCCCAGGGCGCCGAAGAGGACTTTGTCCGCCTGTTTGAAAAAAAGAAGAGTCCAAAGCCCCGGTATCCCGGCGTGCCGGGCCACCCCTTTTGCGGAAAGCGGGTGGTGCTCGCCGGGGCCCTGTTCACCCCGGAAAACCGGGAGGCGGTGGAGCGGGCGGGGGGCCGGGTGGAGCGGGAGGTCACCTCCCGCACCGATTACATAGCCGTCCCCGCCCCGGGGGACAAAGCCCTCCCGGGAAGGTCCGGCGGCCCGGCCCTGCTGCCCCAGGGGGCGTTTTACCGGCTGCTGGGCTGGGGCAGAAAATAGCCGCCCCGCCGTTGACGGGCCATCTGCGGGCCGCTATAATACAATCAAACCCTTGTAGCGTAGGAGGATGTTGTAGTATGAAAGCTTTTCTCGACGACGATTTTTTGCTGAGCACGCCCACCGCCCGGGAGCTGTACCACCAGGTGGCGGAAAACCTGCCCATTCTCGACTACCACTGCCATATCGACCCCAAGGAGATCGCCCAGGACCGGACCTTTGAAAACATCACCCAGGTCTGGCTGGGGGGCGATCACTACAAGTGGCGGCTGCTGCGGGCAAACGGCGTCCAGGAGCCCTGGGTCACCGGGGACGCCCCCGACCGGGAGAAATTCCAAAAATGGGCCGAGACCCTGGAGCTGGCCATCGGCAACCCCCTGTACCACTGGAGCCACCTGGAGCTGCGCCGGTATTTCGGCTACCAGGGGGTGCTCAACGGGGACACCGCCCAGCAGGTCTGGGACCTGACCCGGGAAAAGCTGGCCCAGCCCTCCATGAGCGCCCGCAGCCTGATTGAGAACTCCGGCGTGCGGCTGCTGTGCACCACAGACGACCCGGCGGACAGCCTGGAGTGGCATCAGAAGCTGGCCGCCGGCGGAAACTTCCCGGTGAAGGTGCTCCCCGCCTGGCGGCCCGACGCCGCCATGGGCCTGGACCGCCCCGAGTACCCCGATTACGTAAAACGGCTGGAGGAGGCCGCCGGCAGGGAGATCCGCACCTATAAGGACCTCCAAGAGGCCCTCAAAGAGCGCATGGCCTTTTTCCAGAGCCTGGGCTGCCGGGCCAGCGACCACGGCCTGACGGAGATGGTCTGCCGCCCTGCTTCCGAGGAGGAGCTGGAGGGGATCTTCCAGAAGCGCCTGGGCGGCAAGGACGTTACCCCGGAGGAGCTGGAGGCCTTCCAGACGGGCTTTTTGACCTTTGTGGCCGGGGAGTACAAGAAGCTGGGCTGGGTGATGCAGCTCCACTACGGCTGCGCCCGGAACAACAACGGCAAAATGTTCCGGCAGGTGGGCCGGGACACCGGGTACGACGCGGTGCTCCAGGGCACGCCCTCCTACAAGCTCGCGGCCTTTTTAAACCTCCTCAACGACCGGGACGCCCTGCCCCGGATGGTCCTCTACAGCCTGAACCCCAACGACGACGAGGGCCTGAACTCGGTGCTGGGATGCTTCCAGGACGGGGCGCCCCTGGGCCGCATCCAGCAGGGGTCCGCCTGGTGGTTCAACGACCACAAGCAGGGCATGGTAAAACAGCTCACAGCCTTTGCCAACGGGGGCCTGCTGGGGAACTTCGTGGGCATGCTCACCGATTCCCGCAGCTTCCTCTCCTATCCCCGCCACGAGTACTTCCGGCGCATCCTCTGCGACCTTTTGGGCGGCTGGGTGGAAAACGGGGAGTACCCCGCCGACTGGAAGGCCCTGGAGCGGATCGTCAAGGGCATCTGCTACAACAACGCCGTGGACTTCTTCGGGTTCCCCCTGGAGAAGGTGTGAGCCCCACAGAAAGGAGGAATCCCCGTGAAAGGTCGATTCGGCGCGGTGATCGTGGCCGCGGGAAATTCCAGCCGCATGGGGGGCGGGGTGTCCAAGGTGCTGGAACCTCTGGGGGGGAGGCCGGTTCTCCTCCACTCGCTGGAGGTTTTGGAGGCCTGCCCCTCGGTGGGGGAGCTGTGCGTGGTCTGCCGGGAGGAGGACAAGCCCCAGGTGGAGGCGCTGCTGAAGGGCCGGGGGGAAAAGCCCCTCTCCCTGGTTTCCGGCGGCGCCCAGCGCCAGGACTCGGTGCTCCGGGGGGTGGAGGCCCTCTCCCCGGAGCGGGAGTTTGTGCTCATCCACGACGGGGCCAGGCCCTTTGTCACCCAGGAGCTGGCGGAGGCCGTGTGCCGGGACGCCCTGGAGTGGGGTGCGGCCACGGCGGCGGTGCCGGTCAAGGACACCTGTAAACTGGCGGATGGGGAAGGCTTTGTGAAGTCCACGCCCCCCCGGGAGCGGCTCATGGCGGTCCAGACGCCCCAGGCCTTCCGGCGGGAACTGTACCTGGACGCCCTGAAGGCGGCCCAGAGGGTGGGGGCCCTTTACACCGACGACTGCCAGCTGGTGGAGGCTGCCGGAGGCAGGGTCAAGCTGACCCCCGGGGACTACCGGAATATGAAACTGACCACCCCGGAGGACCGCCTGGCGGCCCGGGCCTATTTGGGAAAGGGGGAGAGGGCCGTGCGCACAGGCTACGGCTACGACGTACACAAGCTGGTAGAGGGCCGCAGGTTGATCCTGGGCGGGGTGGAGGTCCCCTTCGAGCGGGGGCTTTTGGGCCACTCCGACGCGGATGTGCTGGCCCACGCCATCGCCGACGCCCTGCTGGGGGCGGCCGCCCTGGGGGACATCGGCAAGCTGTTCCCCGACACGGACCCCGCCTTTGCCGGGGCCGACAGCCTGAAGCTTTTGGGGCGGGTCTGCGCCCTCTTGGGGGAGAAGGGCTGGTCCATAGGGAACATCGACGCCACCGTCACCGCCCAGCGGCCCAAGCTGGCCCCCTTCATCCCCCAGATGCGGGAAAACCTGGCCCGGGCCTGCGGTATAGAGGCTGGGCAGGTCAGCGTAAAAGCCACCACGGAAGAGGGCCTGGGCTTTACCGGGGCGGGAGAGGGCGTCGCCGCCTCCGCCGTGTGCCTGCTGGAGGGCTGAACCCGCGGCCTCCTTGCGCATAGAATGGGAGTAAGTGCCATTGGCGCGAGTGTGATGAGGTGATGGTTTTGGGCAAGCCTTTGATTGTGGTCAGCTCCGTGACCTACGCCATGAAGGGGCGGGAACTCCTGTTCCGCCACGGCATCCGGGGCTATGTGGAGCGCATCCCCAAGACGGGGGAGACGGGGTGCGGCTATGGGATCTACGTCCCCCGGGGGGCAGACGCGGCGGAGCGGATCCTTCTGGAAAACAGGATCCGGGTGCTGGGCCGCATGGAACAGGACGGTGGCCCCGCATGATCTACCTGGACAACAGCGCCACCACCTATCCTAAGCCCCAGGGGGTGCGCCAGGCGGTACAGCGGGCTCTTGTGGATCTGGGGGCCAATCCCGGCCGCAGCGGCTACGCCATGTGCCTGCGGGCGAACCAGGCCCTCTATGGGCTTCGGGTGCAGGCGGCGGAATTTTTCGGCGCCCCGGGGCCCGAGTGCGTCTTCTTCCAGCCCAGCTGCACCCAGGCCCTCAACCTGGTGCTCAAGGGCTTTTTAAAGCCGGGGGACCACGTGGTGGTCTCCGACTTGGAGCACAACGCGGTGATGCGCCCTCTCAAAGCCCTGGAGGCCCGGGGCGTGGCCTGGACCGCCGCCCAGGTGGTCCCCGGGGACAACGACGCCACCCTGGACCATTTCCGCCGGGCCATGGGCCCCAAGACCCGGCTGGTGGCCTGCACCATGGCCTCCAACGTGTTCGGAATCCGGGTGCCGGTGGAGCGCGTCACGGCCCTGGCCCACCAGTACGGGATAAAGGTCTGTGTGGACGGGGCCCAGGGGGCGGGGCTCGTCCCCATAAATATGGAGGAGAGCGGCTTCGACTTCCTGTGCTGCCCGGGCCACAAGGCCCTGTACGGCCCCATGGGAACGGGCCTGCTCTTGGCCCGGGAGCCCGAGTCCCTTCTGGACACCCTGGTGGAGGGGGGCACGGGCACCCAGTCCCGCAGCCTCCTCCAGCCCAAGGATCCCCCCGAGCGCTACGAGAGCGGCACCCAGAACGTGCCGGGCCTTGCGGGCCTCTCCGCCGGGCTGGAGTTTGTCCGCCGCCGGGGGGTGGAGCGCCTGTGCCGGGAGGAGCTCCACAAGCTCGCCCACCTGTACCGGCGCCTCGCCTCTATGGAGCGGGTCCGCCTATACACGCCCCCGCCCCAAGAGCCCTGGTCCGTGCCGGTGCTGGCCTTTAACGTGGAGGGTGTCCCCAGCGAGGCGGTGGGGGAGTTCCTGGCAAAGGGGGGCGTCGCGGTGCGCTGCGGGCTCCACTGCGCCCCGGCGGCCCACGAGAAGATGGGCACCCTGGAGACCGGCGCCGTGCGGGTGTCCCTTTCGGCTTTTACCCACCGGGAGGACCTGGACGCCCTGGCCTTTTCCCTTTCCCGCTTCTGCCGGGAAATCCCCCGGGGGGCCTCCTAGGCGGGGAAATTCTTTTTGCGCAAGCTGCGCAAAAAGCCTTTTATTTGTGCAAGATATATGCTAGAATAATTCCAAGTGGGCAAAGGGCGCCCCGGGGCATTCCCCCGGGCGGCGCCAAAGAAGGCCCGCCCCTTTCAGGGGGAAGTGAAAAAGAAAGGGGGAGCTGCCATGGAGTCTGCAATGGAGTATCTCGGCCGGCTGGGCCAAACCATACTGACCCTGGCAAATCAGTTCACCTTTAAAGACGTCATCGACGTGGTGATCGTCACCCTGCTCCTGTACGGCGCCATCAAGCTGGTGCGGGAGACCCGGGCCGGGCAGCTGGTCAAGGGCATCCTTTTGCTGGTGTTCCTGTTTATCATCTCCTACCAGCTGGACCTGATGATGCTCACCGCCATCCTGCGGGCGTTCTTGTCCTCGGGCATCGTCATCGTGGTCATCCTGTTCCAGCCGGAGATCCGCAAGGCCCTGGAGCAGGTGGGCCACAGCAAGGTGGTCCAGTCCATGGCCAGCGCCGTCTCCGCCAAGAATAAGGAGGAGGGCCAAGCCGCCACCCGCAGGGCCATCGAGGGCGTGGTGGACGCCACCCAAATCCTCCAGCAGCTGCGCATGGGCGCCCTCATCGTTTTTGAGCGCCAGACCAAGCTGGGGGAGATCGTGGACACAGGGACCATTGTGGAGGCCGCCCCCTCCGCCCAGCTGATCGCCAACATCTTCTTCAACAAGGCGCCCCTCCACGACGGGGCCATGATCATCCGGGAGGGCCAGGTCTACGCCGCGGGCTGCATCCTGCCCCTGACCAGCAACGTGAACGTCTCGGCGGAGCTGGGCACCCGCCACCGGGCCGCCATGGGCATGAGCGAAAACTCCGACGCGGTGGTGGTCATCGTCTCCGAGGAGACCGGCCAGATCTCCGTGGCGGTGGAGGGGAAGTTCACCCGGAACTACAACCGGCTGACCCTGCGCCAGGCCCTGGAGGAGGCGCTCATCGGCGCCCCGGACGAGGCCTCCGGCAGCAAGCGGATCCTGGGCAAGCTGGGCCTGGGCGGCCGCGCATCCAAAAAAGGGGGTTGATCCGGTGAACGAGGAAAAGAAGCGCCCCGAAAAGGAAAACGGGCAAAAAAGGAAAAATAGGATCCCCATTGGGAAGATCTTCTACCACAACACCTTTGTGCTGGCCTTCTCCCTGGTGGTGGCCGTGGTCGCCTGGTTTCTCATGGCCGCCAGCAGCACCGAGCGGGACATCGTCATCAGCGACGTGCCCATCGAGGCCCGGCTCTCCGCGGCGGCGGAGGAGGAGGGCCTGCGCATCTTCCACATGAACTACACCACGGCGGACCTGGAGGTCTCGGGCAACAATATGCTCACCAGCCAGCTCTCTGCCGGCGATTTTGAGGTCTTTGTCACCTTGAACCCCACCTCCACCAAGGTGGAGGGCAACACCTTGCAAAAGATGACCCTGCCGGTGAACGCGGTCAAGGAGAACGCCATGGCCGCCTTTGACGTGGTCAACGTGACCCCCGGGGAGGTGGCGGTGGAGTACGACCGCTACCTGGAGGTGAACCTCCCCATCGAAAGCGCCGTCCAGTACAGCTCCGACGCGGGCTACTACGCGGCCACGCCAGTGCTCTCCGCGGACAACGTGACCATCTCCGGCCCGGAGTCGGCGGTCAGCCGCATCGCCCGGGTGGCGGTGGCCTACCAGGTGGAGGTCCCCCTGCGGGCGGATACGGAGTTCACCTGCCCCCTGACCCTCTATGACGCCGACAACCAGGTGATTACCGACGAGGAGGGGCTGTACCTGGAGATGAATGTGGAGAGCGTGGACGTGTCCATCGCGGTGATGCCCACCAAGACCGTCAGCCTGGTGGCCCCCACGGTGCACCAGCCCGAGGGCTTCTCCCAGTCCCGCATCCAGATCGAGCCCGCCGAGGTGACGGTGGCCGGCCCCACAGACGTCCTGTCCGGCATCAGCGAGATCCAGCTCAACACGGTGATCGACTTCGCCCAGCTGACCTCAGGCTCCACCAACACCTTCACGGCGGAGATCCCCCTCCCCTCCGGGGTGCGCAACATCAGCGCTGCGGGGGACAACATGAGCAACGCCACCGTCCGGGTGAACCTCAACGGCTACTCCCAGGCCACGGTCAGCGTGGGCCCGGCCAACATGCAGGTCATCAACCCGCCCGCTTCCGGCAGCCCGGAATTGGCCACCACCTCCTTGGCGGTGACAGTCATGGGCCCGGAGGCCCAGGTGACGAAGCTGGCGGGGGACGCGGTCTCCATCCAGGTGGACCTGAGCAACTTCCAGGACGCCACCGGCACGGTGGAAGTGCCTGCCACGGTGACCCTCACGGGCAGCATGGCGGACTCCTGCTGGGTGGCGGGGGAGTACACGGTCTCGGTGGACTTCTCCTCTACAGATTCCTCCGGGGAGGGCGGGGTCGCCGTGGCCGCCACCCCCCAGGAGTAAAAAGGGAGATTTCCCAGCTTTTGCTGGGCTTTTGCCGGAAAGAGCGCCCGGGGCGGCCCCCAGGCGCTCTTTCCTTTGCAAAACGGCGGCGGATGGTGTATAATAAGGCTTTGGTATTTCCCGAGAAAGGGTGAGCGAGATGGATGTCCGGGTGGGCGACGTGCTGCGCATGAAAAAGCCCCACCCCTGCGGCAGCTTGGAATTCACGGTGCTGCGGGCGGGGATGGATTTTAAAATCAAGTGCAACGGCTGCGGCCGGGAGGTGATGATCCCCCGCCTCAAGTGCGAGAAGAACATCCGCAAGATCCTCCGGCCCTCTGGCGAGGAGTAGCCTGCCGGGGCACGCCCCGGGGACTGCCCGGAGGGCTGCCCCAAGGGCAGAGAAAAAAGGAAAGGCGGGACAGAGTTGTTTGAGAACCTGCAAGTGTTTGAAAACCGCTACGAAGAGCTGAACAACAAGCTCTACGACCCTCAGACGGCGGCGGACCGGGCCCTGTACGCCGCCCTGATGAAAGAGCACAAGGAGCTCTCCCCCATTGTAGAGGCCTACCGGGCCTATCTCCGCTGCGAGAGGGACCTGCAGGGGGCCCGGGAGCTTTTGGAGGAGGGCGGGGACCGGGAGCTCCGGGAGATGGCCCAGCAGGAGATCAGGGAAAAGGGCGCCCAGCTCTCCCGCATTGAGGAGGAGCTCAAACTCCTTCTGCTGCCCCGGGACCCCAACGACGAAAAAAACGTCATCGTGGAGATCCGCGGGGGCGCCGGCGGGGAAGAGGCGGCCCTTTTCGCCTACAACCTGTACCGGATGTACACCTCCTACGCGGAGAAAAAGGGCTGGAAAACCGAGCTTCTCAGCCTCAATGAGACCGTGCTGGAGGGCTTTAAAGAGGTCTCCTTCCTCATCGTCGGGGAGGGGGCCTACTCCCGGCTGAAGTACGAAAGCGGCGTCCACCGGGTCCAGCGCGTGCCCGAGACCGAGGCCCAGGGCCGCATCCACACCTCCACGGCCACGGTGGCGGTCCTGCCCGAAGCCGAAGAGGTGGAGGTGGACATCGACCCCAAGGACCTGCAGATCGACACCTTCCGCTCCAGCGGGGCGGGGGGCCAGCACATCAACAAGACCTCCTCCGCCATCCGGGTGACCCACCTGCCCACGGGCATGGTGGTGGAGTGTCAGGACGAGCGCAGCCAGTACAAGAACAAGGACAAGGCGCTGAAGGTGCTGCGGGCCCGGCTTTTGGACCAGGAGCGCAAAAAGGCCAGCGACCAGGTGGCCCAGGAGCGGAAAAGCCAGGTGGGCACCGGGGACCGCTCCGAGCGCATCCGCACCTACAACTATCCCCAGGCCCGGGTGACGGACCACCGCATCGGCCTGACCCTCTACAAGCTGGAGGAGATCCTGGGCGGCGCCCTGGATGAGATCATCGACAGCCTGGTGGCCGCAGACAGGGCCGCCCAGCTGGAGGCTTCCCAAGGATAGAAAGGGGGAAAACCCATGGAGACCATCCTTTTAGACGGCAAAGACCCCGGGGACATCCAAAGGGCCGGGGAGATCCTCCGGCAGGGGGGCCTGGTGGCCATCCCTACCGAGACGGTGTACGGCCTGGCGGGCAACGCCCTGGACGGCGGCGTGGTGCAGAAGATCTACAGGGCCAAGGGCCGCCCCTCCGACAACCCGCTGATCGTACACATCAGCAGCCCCGCCCAGCTGCCCCCCTTGGTGGAAGCGGTGACAGAGCCCGCCCGAAAGCTGGCCCAAGCCTTCTGGCCCGGGCCCCTGACCATGATCCTGCCCAAGTCCCCCCTCATCCCCCGGGAGACCAGCGGGGGCCTTTCCACGGTGGCGGTGCGCTGCCCCGCCCACCCGGCGGCCCGGGCAGTGATCGACGCGGCGGGGGTTCCCCTGGCGGCCCCCTCGGCCAACCTCTCCGGCAGGCCCAGCCCCACCACCTTCCGCCATGTGCGGGAGGACCTCACCGGCCGGGTGGACGCCCTTCTGGACGGGGGCGACTGCGCCGTGGGGGTGGAGTCCACGGTGGTGACCCTGGCCGAAGGCACCCCCCGGCTGCTGCGGCCCGGGGGCGTCACCCTCGCCCAGCTCCGGGACGTGCTGGGCGAGGTGGCGGTGGACCCTGCGGTCCTCCACCGGCTGGAGGAGGGCCAGCGGGCCGCCTCCCCCGGCATGAAGTACAAGCACTACGCCCCGGCAGCGGAGGTGGTCCTGGTGGACGCCTCCCCCGAGGAGTACGAGGCCTTTGTAAACGGGCGGGGAGACGGCTGGGCCCTCTGCTTTGGGGAGAGCGCCCCCCGGCTGAAGGTCCCCTCTCTGGCCTACGGAGGCCGTTACGACGGAGCCTCCCAGGCCCACAGGCTCTTCGAGGCCCTGCACCGGCTGGACCTGGAGGGGGTAAAAAAGGCCTACGCCCAAATGCCCTCTAAGCGGGGGGTGGGCCTGGCCGTCTACAACCGCCTGGTCCGGGCGGCCGCCTTCCAGGTGATAAACCCGAAAAAACACCACATCCTGGGGCTGACAGGCCCCACCGGAGCGGGAAAGTCCACCATAGGGGAGCTGCTGCGCCGGCAGGGGTGCTGCGTCATCGACTGCGACCGGGAGACCCGCAGCCCCCAGGTCTACGATGGGGCCTGCCTTTCGGAGCTTGCCGCCGCCTTTGGCCGGGAGGTCATAAAGGGCGGGGCCCTGGACCGGCAGGAGCTGGCCAAACGGGCCTTTTCCACCCCAGAGGCCCGGGCCCGGCTGGGGGAGATCACCTTCCCCCGGATCCTGCGCCGGGTGTGGGAGCTCCTGGCCCAGGGGGAGGCCCAGGGCTTTCCCGTCCTGGTGCTGGACGCCCCCACCCTGTTTGAGGCCGGGCTGGACGCCGCCTGCTCCCGGATCCTCGCGGTAACCGCCCCTAAGGAGGAGCGGCTCCGGCGGATCCTCCGGCGGGACGGCCTCACACAGGAGGCGGCCCTCCGCCGCCTGGAGGCCCAGCCCCCCGGGGAGTTTTACGCCTCCCGGGCGGACTGGGTGGTGGAAAACGGCCCCCAGTCCCAGCCGGAGCCGGTGGTCCGGGCCCTGCTGGAGGAGCTCCGGGAAGAACGGGAGAGCGCGCGCCTATGAAAAAAGGTTGTCTTACCCTGGCGGTTTTGGCTGTGGCTCTGGCGGCGGCTGTGGCCTTGGCGGGCCCCCGCCTGGCGGACGGGGTGATGAAGCTTCTCTACCCCCGCTCCTACGGGGAGCTGGTGGAGGGGGAGGCCGCCGAGTTCCAACTGGACCCGGACCTGGTCTACGCCGTGGTCCGCACAGAGAGCGGCTTCGACCCTCAGGCCCGATCCTCCGCAGACGCCATGGGGCTGATGCAGCTGACAGAGGGGACCTTCCAGTGGATTGCCTCCCTCTACCCGCCGGAGGACCCTGGCGCCGGGGTCTACGATCCCCAGGCCAACCTCCACTGCGGCTGCGCCCTGCTGCGGCTGCTCCTGGATGAATACGGCAGCCTGGAGGTGGCCTTGGCCGCCTACAACGCCGGCATGGGCAATGTGAGCCAGTGGCTCCAGAGCGGGGATTTCTCCCACGACGGGGAGACGCTGCACACCATCCCCTTCCCCGAGACGGACGCCTATGTGAAAAAGGTCCTGGGGGCCTATGAGATCTACCAAGGCCTCTACCCCTGAGGGCGCGTTGCATTTTCCCCGGTTTCGTGGTACAGTAGAGGGTGTCCGAACCGAAAAGAGATAAAAAGCGGAGGCGCCGGGCGCCTTCGCCCATGGGATAGGAGGTAAAAACCATGTCCAAGAAAAACGAAAAAATCGACGCCAAAGAGCTTGCCAAAGAGCTTTTGAACGACCGCACCCACGGCGCCCCCAAGGCGGGCGCCAAAGCCCTGGAGAAGGCAGGCCAGTTCTGCGAGGGCTACAAGGACTTTTTAAACCAGGCAAAGACCGAGCGGGAGTCTGTGGACTACGCGGTGCAGGCTGCGGAGAAGGCAGGCTTTGTGCCCTTCGACCGGACGAAGAAGTACAAGGCCGGGGACAAGGTCTACTACAATAACCGGGGCAAGGCCATGTGCCTGGCGGTCATCGGCAAGAAGGGGGCCAAGGAGGGTGTGCGCATCGTGGCCGCCCACATTGACAACCCCCGCGTCGACTTAAAGCCCATCCCCCTTTACGAGGCCAACGAGCTGGCCCTGCTGAAGACCCACTACTACGGCGGCATTAAAAAGTACCAGTGGACCGCCATCCCCCTGGCCCTCCACGGGAAGATCGTCCGCAAGGACGGGGTGGAGATCACCGTCTCCATCGGCGAGAAGGAGGGCGAGCCCCAGTTCACCATTTCCGACATTCTCCCCCACCTGGGGAAGGACCAGATGCAAAAGCGACTGGGCGAGGCCTTCACCGTCGAGGACCTGAACGTGCTGGCGGGCAGCCTGCCCCTGGCCGATGGGGAAGGGGAGCAGCTCTTTAAGCTCAACGTCATGAATATCCTCCACCAGCAGTACGGCATCGTGGAGGGCGACCTGATCTCCGCCGAGCTGTCCTTTGTGCCCGCCTTCAAAGCGGCGGACGTGGGCTTCGACCGGTCGATGATCGGCGCCTACGGCCACGACGACCGGGTCTGCGCCTACCCTGCCCTGGAGGCCATCTTCCAGTGCAAGGTCCCGGAGTACACCGCCGTCACCGTGCTGGCGGACAAAGAGGAGATCGGCAGCGTGGGCAACACGGGCCTGGCCTCGGAGTTTTTGAACTACTTCGTGGCGGACCTGGCTGCGGCAGAGGGCCTGGAGGCCCGGCATGTGTACACCAAGTCCACCTGCCTTTCCGCCGACGTCACCGCCGCCTTCGACCCCAACTACGCCTCCGCCTACGAGGCGGGCAACTCCTGCTACTTAAACCGGGGCGTGGGCCTGTGCAAGTACACCGGTTCCCGGGGCAAGGGCGGTTCCAACGACGCCAACGCCGAGTTCGTGGGCCAGGTCCGCCGCATCCTGGACGAGGCCGGCGTCCTGTGGCAGATCGGCGAGCTGGGCAAGGTGGACCAGGGGGGCGGCGGCACCGTGGCCCTGGACATCTCCCGCATGAACGCCGACGTCATCGACGTGGGGGTGCCCGTGCTCTCCATGCACTCCCCCTTCGAGGTGGTGGCAAAGCTGGACGTCTACATGGCCTTTAAGGCCTTCAAAGCCTACTTCGAGGCAAAATAAAACCCGAAAAAATGGGAGGCCCCAGGGCCTCCCATTTTTGCCGCGTTTTTTTTCCTGCAGGCAGTTCCCTTTTCCGGCGAAGCCGTGCTATAATTACAACTAAAGCTGTGTCTTACGCCACTGGAAATGCGAGGGAGTGTTTTGGCAATACATCGGAAGAGAAGAGATCGCTTCAGCCTGGGGCCGGCCGGGCGGAACCTGTTTATTTCCCGGGACAAGCAGCTGCAGGCCCGGCAGGCCCGGCACATCCGCTGGTGGATGCGGGCGGTGCTTACCCTGGTGATTTTGGCTGCCGCTGTGGGGGCGGGGCTTTTTGTGGCCTTTTACATGGTGCCCTATTTCCACGCGGAAATCGTCCTTCCCACGGGGAGCGAGGGTTCCAGCAGCCTCTCCTCCGGGGACACTGTAGAGCTGCCCGCCTACGACGCCCTGGGCCTGCCGGTCTATCCCGACGACGTCAGCCTGTTCGTCATCAACCGGGATTCCCCGGCGGACGCCTCCTACGTGCCCGACACCGAGGAGGTGGAGGGGGTGCAGGTGGAGTCCCGCATGGTCCCGGCCCTGGAGGCCCTGGTCCAGGCCGCCCGGGAGGAGGGCCTCCAGCTGGTGTTCACCGAGGGGTACGTCCCCTATGGGGAGCAGGAGCGCCGCTTTTCCGCCAAGGTGGAGGAGCTCATGGAGGGGCCTCAGGGCCTGACCACCGTCATGGCCCGGACCGAGGCACGCTTCCTTGTGCCCATGGCCGGGGAGTGCGACCAGCAGACGGGCTTCTGCGTCCGCCTGGACGGCGACCCGGAGACCTTTGCAGACTCCCGCACCTGTTCATGGCTGCGGGCCCACATGGGGGAGTACGGCTTTATCTTCCGCTACCCGGAGGGCCAGGAGGACTACACCGGCTGCTACGGGGACTCCACCGTCCTGCGCTATGTGGGCGGCGAGCACGCGGTGGCCATGCAGCAGCGCTCCATGTGCCTGGAGGAGTACATCAGCTACCTGGCGAGCCAGGGCTGAAACGGCCCCTCGGCCCGGTTTTCCAAAATTCCCTCTTGCATTTTGCCTTTGGATGTGCTACAATGCTCTGCGATTGAGTTGAAATATCCTGAACCGTAAAGAGGTGAAACCGAAGATGAAGCAGAATATACATCCCGACTACCAGGAGACCACCATCACCTGCGCCTGCGGCAACGTGATCAAGACCCGGTCTACCAAGAAGGACATCAAAGTCGAAATATGTTCGAAGTGCCACCCGTTCTTTACGGGCAAGCAGAAGCGGGTGGACACCAGCGGCGGCGTGGATATGTTCAAGAAGCGCTACGGCATGAAGTAAGCAGGCAGAATCGGGGCGGTGCGGTTTCGCACCGCTCTCTTTGTTATGTTCCGGCAAGAAAGGGGAGAGAGGGCAGTGGAGTACATCACCGTGGAGAGGGAGGCCTCCGACGAGTTTGTGGAGAAGCGCTCCCGGTTTATCGGCAGCTGCCGCCCGGTGCGGACCGAGGAAGAGGCCCTGGCCTTCATCCAGGGCCTGCGCTCCCGCTACTGGGACGCCAGCCACAACGTCTACGCCTACATCCTGCGGGAAAACGGCATCCAGCGCTTTTCCGATGACGGCGAGCCCCAGGGCACCGCAGGCCTGCCGGTGATCGACACCTTGAAAAAGGCTGGGGTCACTGACTGCGTGGTGGTGGCCACCCGGTATTTCGGGGGCATCCTCCTGGGGGGCGGGGGGCTCATCCGGGCTTACTCCCACACGGCCTCCCTGGCCCTGGCCGCCGCCCGGAAGGTCACCATGCGGGAGTGCCTCCTCTTGAGCCTTAGCTGCGACTATTCCCTGTACGGCAGGGTGGGGGCCCTGGTGCCGGAAAACGGGGGCGTGGTGGACGACACGGAGTTTTTAGAGCGGGTGCGCCTGCGCTTCCACCTGGACCCCAAGGATCTGCCAGCCCTGGAAAAGCGCCTGGCGGACGCCACCAGCGGCCGGGTGGAACTCGTGGAGGAGGGGAAGCGGTTTTTCCCCTTTTCCTGATATTTTTTCAAAAACACCCCGGCGGGGACAAGTAATTTCCCCAAGGGCCGCGTATAAAACTATAGGGACAAGTTACGCCCCCTGCGTAAAGAGGGGAACCTACAACAAAATACTGGATTCAGAAAGGGTGTGGACGGGTTTATGACCATTCGAGAGCAGACCCAGACCATGGAACGGCAGATGCTGGCCCCTTGGGCGGCCTTTTCCGCAGACACCAAAGGGCGCCGGCGCCCGGAGGAGGAGTGCGTCATGCGCACCCCCTACCAGCGGGACCGGGACCGGATCATCCACTGCAAGTCCTTCCGCCGGTTGAAGCACAAGACCCAGGTGTTCCTCTCTCCCGAGGGGGACCACTACCGCACTCGCCTGACCCACACCTTGGAGGTCTCCCAGATCGCCCGGACCATCGCCCGGGCCCTGCGCCTGAACGAGGATCTGACCGAGGCGGTGGCCCTGGCCCACGACCTGGGCCACACCCCCTTCGGCCACGCCGGGGAGCGGGCCTTAAACGCCCTGCTGCCCAAGGGCTTCCGCCACTACGAGCAGAGCGTGCGGGTGGTGGACAGGCTGGAGAAGGACGGCCGTGGCCTCAACCTCACCTGGGAGGTGAAAAACGGCATCCTCTGCCACACCACCGGCCTGGAGGCCGACACCGCCGAGGGCCGCATCGTCCGCTGGGCGGACAAGATCGCCTACATCAACCACGACATCGACGACGCCATCCGGGCCGGGGTGCTCCAGGAGGGGGACATCCCCAAGAACACCACCCAGACCCTGGGGGACTCCAAAACGAAGCGGATCACCGCCCTGATCTCCTCGGTGGTGGCAAACAGCCGGGAGGGGGACATCGCCATGGACGAGCGGACCCTCCGGGCCTTCGAGGAGCTCAACGACTTTATGTACCAGGCGGTGTACTTAAACGAGTACGCCAAAAAAGAGGAGCGCAAGGTGCCCCACATCATCCAGAGCCTGTACCTGCACTTCAAGGACCCCAAATACCTGCCGGACTACATGCAGCAGATCGCGGCGGAAGAGGGGCCCGAGGTGGCGGCCTGCGACTATGTGGCGGGCATGACAGACCACTTCGCCGTGGCCTGCTACAAAGAGCTGTTCATCCCCAAGGCGTGGAACCTGGTGATGTAACCGGTGGGAAAGGAGGGGCGCTATGGCGTTTCCGCCGGAATTTTTACGGGAGCTGGAGGCGCGCAACCCCATCGAGGAGGTGGCCTCCGCCTATGTGAACTTAAAGCGGCGGGGGAAGAACCTGGTGGGCCTCTGCCCCTTCCACAACGAAAAGACCGGGTCCTTCAACATCTACCCGGGGAACAATTCCTTTTACTGCTTCGGCTGCAACAAGGGCGGGGACGTGATCTCCTTCGTCATGGGCGTGGAGAACCTGGACTTCCCCGAGGCGGTGCGCTGGCTGGCCCAGCGGGCCGGCATGACCGTGCCCGAGGACGGGGTGGACGACAGCATGTCCCGGCTGCGCACCCGCATTTTAGAGATCAACCGAGAGACGGCCCGCTTCTATTATAAAATGCTCTCCGCACCCGAGGGCAAGCCCGGGCTGGACTACTTCCGCCGCCGGGGGCTGGACAACAAGACCATCCAGCACTTCGGCCTGGGGTATTCCCCCGACAGCGGCTTCGCCCTGGTGAACCACCTGAAGGCCAAGGGCTACACCCAGCAGGAGATGCTCCAGGCCGACGTGGCCCGGCTGTCAAAAAAGGGCTACCCCTACGACCGCTACCGGGCCCGGGCCATGTTCCCCATTCTGGACCTGCGGGGGAACGTGGTGGCCTTCGGCGGGCGCATCCTCACCGATGAGAAGCCCAAGTACATCAACACCTCAGACACCCCGGTGTACCACAAGAGCAGCGGCCTCTTCGCCATGAACTTCGCCAAGGACTCCGGCTCCCGCCAGCTCATCCTGGCGGAGGGGTACATGGATGTCATCGCCCTGCACCGGGCGGGGTTCACCAACGCCATCGCCTCCCTGGGCACCTCCCTTACCGAGGAGCAGGCCCGCATCATCAAGCGCTACGCCGATGAGGCCGTGATCTGCTACGACTCCGACGAGGCGGGCCAGCGGGCCACCCAGCGGGCCATCCCCATCTTGAAGAACACGGGGCTGCAGGTGCGGGTCATCACCGTGCCCGGGGGCAAGGACCCCGACGAATTCATGCGCAACTACGGGGAGGACGGCCCCGCCCGCTTCAAGCAGCTGCTGGAGTCCGGCGGCAACGACGTGGAGTACCGCCTTGCCGGGGTGCGGAAAAAGTACGACCTCACCACAGAGGACGGCCGGGCCCGGTACCTGAAGGAGGCGGCGGAGACCGTGCTGTGCAAGCTCCGGGACAGGATGGAGCGGGACATCTACGCCGGCAAGCTCTCCCAGGAGACCGGGGTGGGGAAGGACAGCATCCTGGACACGGTGGACCGCCTGGCCCGCCGGGAGTCCTACCAGGAGAAGAAAAAGCTGGTCCGCTCCCAGCAGGAGGTGGTGGCCGTCAAGCAGGCGGCCAACCCGGAGAAAAAGCGGCACATGCGGGCGGCTTTGGCGGAGGAGGGCATCCTCTGCTACCTGTTCCTCCACCAGGACCGGGCGGAGGACCTGCAGAGGCGGCTGCCCCCGGAAAAACTCATCACCGCCTACAACCGCAGACTATATACGGTCCTGCTGGGCAAAACTATCCATGGCGAGACCACCCTGGGGGACCTGGCCGGGGAGCTCACCCAGGAGGAGCTCTCCGAGCTCACCCGCATCCTGGCCCAGCGCCGGGAGGCCCCGCCCACCCGGGCGGACGCGGAGGAGTACCTCCGCATCTTACAGAACGAAGGAGCCTTCGCCGACCCCAAGAAGATTAAAGAGGCGTCGGCCGAGGACCTGCAGGCATACTTACAGGCTTTACGTACCAGAAAACAACAGAATGGGATGGGGCCGGGAACGGGCCCGTAACGAAGAAAGGAATGGTGGGGACGCATGAGCGCGCAACCGGAAAAGAAAACAGTGCTCCGAGAGCTGATCGAGATGGGCAAGAGCAAGGGCCACCTGAGCACCAAGGAGATTTTGGACGCCTTGGGGGAGATGGACTTCGACCCGGAGCACGTGGAAAAATTCTACGACACCCTGGAGAACCAGGGCATCGAGATCGTGGAGGACTTCGACGACATCCAGCTGGACGACGCGGAGCTGGCCAAGGCCGAGGAGCTGGACCCCAGCCTGGGCGCCGACGGCGTGGCTATCGACGACCCGGTGAAGGTCTATCTCAAAGAGATCGGCCGGGTGCCCCTGCTCACCCCCGATGAGGAGGTGGACCTGGCGGTGCGCATCTCCAACGGGGACGAGGCCGCCAAAAAGCGCCTCTCCGAGGCCAACCTCCGGCTGGTGGTCAGCATCGCCAAGCGGTACCTGGGCCGGGGCATGCAGTTTCTCGACCTGATCCAGGAGGGCAACCTGGGCCTCATCAAGGCCGTGGAGAAATTCGACTACACCAAGGGCTTCAAATTCTCCACCTACGCCACCTGGTGGATTCGCCAGGCCATCACCCGGGCCATCGCCGACCAGGCCCGCACCATCCGCATCCCCGTCCACATGGTAGAGACCATCAACAAGGTGAAGAAGGTCTCCTCCCAGCTGCTCCACGCCAACGGCCGGGAGCCCAGCGCCGAGGAGATCGCCGAAGAGCTGGAGATGCCCGTGGAGAAGGTGCGGGAGATCATGCGGGTGGCCCAGGCGCCCGTGTCCCTGGAGACCCCCATCGGCGAGGAGGAGGACAGCCACCTGGGGGACTTCATCCCCGACGACGACGCCCCCGCCCCGGCGGACGCCGCCTCCCACACCCTGCTGAAGGAGACCCTGGGCAGCGTGCTGGACTCCCTCACCCCCCGGGAGGAGAAGGTGCTCCGGCTCCGCTTCGGCCTGGAGGACGGCCGCAGCCGCACCCTGGAGGAAGTGGGCAAGGAATTCAACGTCACCCGGGAGCGCATCCGGCAGATCGAGGCCAAGGCCCTGCGGAAGCTGCGCCATCCCAGCCGCAGCAAAAAGCTGAAGGACTTTTTGGACTGAGCCGGGCCCGGCGGCGATTTTTCAGAAAGGGGAGAGCGCTATGGTCATGACGCTGGAGGCGGACTACGCCGTCCGCATCGTAGAATATCTCACCAAGCACCCCGGCCGCTGGGACGCCCGCACCATCTCCGAGGAGATGGACGTCCCCCAGCGCTTCTGCTTGAAGATTCTGCGGGGGCTGGTGGCAGAGGGCCTGGTGTGCTCCTTCAAAGGGGCCAAGGGGGGCTACAGCCTGGCCCGCCCTGCCGGGGAGATCACCCTGCGGCAGGTCATCGAGTCGGTGGAGGGGGAGTACATGCTCTCCCGCTGCCAGAAGGAGGAGTACAGCTGCGGCCGCTCCCATTGCCGACTGCACCGCATTTATGAAAAAATCTCCCAGGACGTCCGCCGGGAGCTGGATTCTTATACCTTCGAGATGATCTGCGAGGAGGGGCCCTGCGCCTGCCCCGGCCAGGGGGAGAAGGGCTGCGGCGCTTGACGCCCGAGCAGACAGAAAAAAGCCTGGAAGCCACGCTGGCTCCCAGGCTTTTCTGTTTTTCCCGCGAAAAAATAAAAAACCCGCCCGCAGGCGGAAAAAGATGCCAAAACCCCCTTGACAAAAGGACAGGCAGGGTATAAAATAATATACTGCATCAATATGGATAGGTGTCTCCAAGAGGCTTTTGACAAAGTATAGCACAGTATTCCAAAATAATCAAGTGGCTGCTTTGAAAAAAGCGTTTTTTTATTCAAGGTGACGCCTATGGCGTTCTGCACACACATTGTCCCTTGCGGCCCCCGCCCCCAGGGGGCCCCGTCAAAATAAAAGAATGGAGTGGCTGAGCCTATGGTGAATGTGAAACCGGTTCGATTGGGCAAGAATACCCGGATGAGCTTTTCCAAGATCGAGGAAGTCTTGAAAATGCCCAACCTCATCGAGGTGCAGAAAAAGTCCTACCAGTGGTTCCTGACCGAGGGGCTGAAAGAGGTGTTCGAAGACGTTTCGGGCATCACGGATTTCAACAACAACCTGGTCCTGGACTTCGTGGACTACAAGCTGGACGACAAGCCCAATTATAGCGTGTCCGAGTGCAAGGAGCGCGACGCCACCTACGCCGCCGCCCTCCGGGTCACCGCCCGCCTGCTCAACAAGGAGACGGGGGAGATCAAGGAGTCCGAGGTGTTCATGGGGGACTTCCCCCTGATGACCGAGAGCGGCACCTTCGTCATCAACGGCGCCGAGCGCGTCATCGTCTCCCAGCTGGTCCGCTCCCCCGGCGTCTACTTTAAGATGGATTACGACCGCTCCGGCAAGGAGCTGTTCTCCTCCACCATCATCCCCAACCGGGGCGCCTGGCTGGAGTACGAGAACGACGTCAACGACGTGTTCTACGTGCGTATCGACAAGAACCGGAAGATCCCCATCACCGTGTTTATCCGCTGCCTGGGGCTGGGCACCGACCAGGAGATTCTGGACTTCTTCGGCGACGACGACCGCATGCGCGCCACCATCGAGAAGGACACCTGCAAATCCATGGAGGAGGCCCTGTTCGAGCTGTACCGCAAGCTGCGGCCCAGCGAGCCCCCCACCATCGAGAGCGCCCAGGCCCACCTCCACGGCCTGTTCTTCGACCCCCGCCGGTACGACCTGTCCCGGGTGGGCCGCTACAAATACAATAAGAAGCTGCGCCTGGAGGGCCGCCTCACCGGCCAGACCCTGGCCCAGCCCATCGCCGACCCCTCCACCGGGGAGCTGCTGGCCGACGCCGGCACCCCCGTCACCCGTGAGCTGGCCGACCGCCTGGACGACGCCGGCGTGATGGAGGCCGTGGTCACCGTGGGCGGCCGCGAGGTCAAGATCCTCTCCAACGGCATGGTGGACATCCAGAAGTACGTGGATTTCGACGCCAAGGAGGAGTGCGGCATCAACGAGCGGGTCTGCTACCGTGTGCTCTCCGAGATCCTGGACAGCGCCGAGACCGAGGCGGACCTGAAGGCTGCCCTGCGCGCCCGCCGGGGCGATCTGATCCCCAACCACATCACCGTCGATGACATCTTCGCCTCCATCAACTACATGAATTGCCTGGCCATGGGCCTGGGCAAGACCGACGACATCGACCACCTGGGCAACCGGCGCATCCGTTCCGTGGGCGAGCTGCTGCAGAACCAGTTCCGCATCGGCTTCTCCCGCCTGGAGCGTGTCATCC
>CALWIE010000031.1 GCA_944380625.1 uncultured Clostridia bacterium | reverse complement strand
GGCGTCATCGCTAAGACTGCCTTGGTGTTCGGGCAGATGAACGAGCCTCCCGGAGCCCGGATGCGGGTGGCCCTCACTGGCCTCACCATGGCCGAGTACTTCCGGGACCACGAGCGCCAGAACGTGCTGCTGTTTATCGACAACATCTTCCGGTACGTCCAGGCGGGCAGCGAGGTCTCCGCCCTGATGGGGCGGCTGCCCTCCGCCGTGGGCTACCAGCCCACCCTGGCCAACGAGATGGGCGCCCTCCAGGAGCGGATCACCTCCACCAAGAACGGGTCCATCACCTCGGTGCAGGCGGTGTACGTCCCCGCCGACGACCTGACCGACCCCGCCCCCGCCACCACTTTCGCCCATTTGGACGCCACCACGGTGCTGTCCCGGAAGATTGTGGAGCAGGGCATTTACCCGGCGGTGGACCCTTTGGAGTCCACCTCCCGCTCTCTGGAGCCGGACGTGGTGGGCCAGCGCCACTACGATGTGGCCCGCAAGACCCAGGAGGTCCTCCAGCGCTATCGGGAGCTGCAGGACATCATCGCCATTTTGGGCATGGAGGAGCTCTCCGACGACGACAAGCTCACCGTCAGCCGGGCCCGGAAGATCCAGCGGTTCTTCTCCCAGCCCTTCTTTGTGGCCCAGGCCTTCACCGGCAAAGAGGGCCGCTACGTGCCTGTGGAGGAGACGGTCAAGGGCTTTGAGGCCATTTTGGGCGGCGAGCTGGACCAGGTCTCTGAAGTGGCCTTCCACAACGTGGGCACCATCGACGAGGTTTGGCAGAAGAGCAAGGAAGAGGCGTAAGGAGGGGGTTTTGTGGCTTCCACATTTTATTTGGAGATGGTCTCCCCCCAGGATATCTTCTACTCCGGCAACGCCCGGCAGATCATCCTGCCAGGCCTGGACGGGTCCTACGGCATCCTTCCCAACCACGAGCCCATGGTCACGGCCATCATGGCGGGGGTGGTCCGCTACCAGGACGAGGGGGGCGCCTGGCACGAGGCTGTGGCCAGCGACGGCTGCGTAGAGGTGATGCCCGAGCGGGTGATCCTTCTGGCGGCCACCATCGAACGCCCGGAGGAGATCGACCGCAACCGGGCCCTGGCGGCAAAGCAGCGGGCGGAGGAGCGGCTACGCCAGCGCCAGAGCCAGCGGGAGTACTACCAGACCCAGGCCGCCCTGGCCCGGGCCCTGGCCCGCCTGAAGGCAAAGCCCGGCAAGTGACCCCAAAAGGAAAAGCACCCGCGGGAGGGTTTCCCGCCGGGTGCTTTTGTTGTTTTCCTGTTTAGTGCAGCTCTTGCAGGCCCATGATGTCATCCACAGGCAGGGAGAAGAGCACGCCCCGGCAATCGGTCTTCAGGCCGGCGGCCTTGTTGATGGCCTGCATCACCGGCAGCTTCTGTTCCCGGGGGATCAGAATGGCCACGATCTCCTTTTCCGGCTGGAGGGTAAAGCCCAGCAGGTTTTGGACGTCCTCGTAGCCCACCCGCCGGGCGGAGATCACCGTGCCGCCCTTGGCGCCGGCGGGCCGGGCGGCCTCCATCACCTCTTCCGAGCAGCCGCGGTTGACAATGGCCAGAACCAGCTGATAGGGGTGGCCGCAGGGCTTCTGGGTTTCCATAGGGGGTTCCTCCTTTTCTTCGTATTCCGGCTTTATGAGCACCGGGGGGATTTGGGCGCTGATCCCCGACAGGGGGATGGTGAAGAGGATGCCCTTGCCTGGGGTGTCCAGGTCCAGGGTCCGGCGCACCTCCGGCAGCAGCCGGGGAATGCGGCTTTCTGGGGAGAGGGTCCACACCAGCTCTTTGGCGGTCTCGTCCAGGCCAAAGTAGTTTAAGATCTTCGAGCTGGCTGTGCCCGCGCCCAGGCAGGCAAAGTCAAAGTGCAGGTGGAATTTCCGGAAAAGGTCCACCGCCTTGCCCCCCTTGCCCCGGTCCACAATGGTGATGATGAGCTTGAAATGTTCCACGGGAGCGTTCATCCTGTCCCCTCCTTACACGTCGTCGAATTCAATGATGTCCTCGGAGGACATGGTGGAAGCCTCGGCTTCGGTGACCTCCACGGTGCGGCGCAGCTTCCGCTGGTAAAAGGCGCCCAGGCACTGAATGGTCACCAGGGGTGTCATGGCCACCATGGCCACAATGCCGAAGGCGTCGGTGAGCACGTTGCCGCCAGAGGCGCTGCAGGCGCCCATGGCGAAGGGCAGCAGGAAGGTGGCGGTCATGGGGCCGCTGGCCACGCCGCCGGAGTCAAAGGCGATGGCCGTGAAGATTTTCGGCACCTTAAAGGAGAGCAGCAGGGCAATGGCGTAGCCCGGCACCAGGAACCACAGGATGGAGATGCCGGTGAGCACCCGGGTCATGGCCAGGCCCACGGACACCGCCACGCCAATGGAGAGGCTCAGGTTCATGGCCCGCTGGGGGATGGCCCCGCCGGTGACCTCTTCCACCTGTTTGTTGAGCACGTGGACGGCAGGCTCTGCCGCCACGATGAAATAGCCCACCACCATGCCGATGGGGATTAAAACCCAGTTGTAGGGCAGCCGGGCGATGGCGTCCCCCAGGTAGTTGCCCGCAGGCATAAAGCCCACGTTGACGCCGGTCAAAAACAGAACCAGACCCACATAGGTGTAGGCGATGCCCACCAGCAGCCGGATGAGGGCGTCCTTTTTTATTTGTTTTGAGAACACCTGGAACAGGGCGAAAAAGACGACCACCGGCAGCAGGCCTAGGGCCACCTCCCCCATGTACTCGGGGAAGCCCACTAAAAACTGGGCCCCGGCCTCCCGGGAGGTAAAGGTGTCCGGGATGGCGAAGGGGGTGTAGGCGATTTGGGCGTCGCTCAGGCAGATGCCCATGATGAGCACCGCCAGAATAGGCCCGATGCTGCACAGGGCCACCATGCCGAAGCTGTCGTCCTCGGCCTTTTGGCCGGACTGGCGCAGGGCCGCCACCCCCACCCCGAAGGCCATGATAAAGGGCACCGTGATGGGCCCGGTGGTGACGCCGCCCGCGTCGAAGGCCACGGCCAGGAACTCCTTGGGCACAAAGGCCGCCAGGGCGAAGGCCAGAAGGTAGAAGGCGAGGAGGATGTTCCGCAGGGGAACTTTCCCCTCCAGGGTGCGGACCACAGCCAGCACCAAAAAGGCCCCCACGCCGGCTGCCACCGTGAGAATGATGACCATGTCCGGCACGGCGGGCACCTGCCGGGCCAGCACCGACAGGTCGGGCTCAGCGATGGTGATAAAGGCCCCGATGAGGAACACCAAGGGGATAATGGGCCAAATGGAGCGCTTGGAAAGGCGCACCACCTCGCCGCCTACCCCATCGCCCATGGGCATCATGGCCATGTCGGCGCCCAGGGAGAAAAAGCCCATGCCCACAATGAGCAAAATGGCCCCCAAAAGGAACATCATCAGTGTGCCGACAGGCATCTCCGGGGCCAGGGTGAAGCTTAGAGCCAGCACAATGGCCGTGATGGGCAGCACCGAAGAAAGGGATTCAAGGGTTTTCGCTTTCAGGTTTTTTCGCATCGATGCACTTCTCTTTCCTTGTGGATTTACCCGCTGACCCGGGTGTGGGAAGAGGATGGGACTCTTGACATGATATATAATATTATATCAGAAACTTTTTTAGTTTACCAGGAGAAATTCTTCCGGCAACCTTGTGAGATTTTCCCCTTGACAAGGTCCGCCCCCTCTTTTATACTGACGGTCGAATACCTATGGGAAAGAGGGGTTTTATGGAAAAGATCCTTTTGGGCTATGTGGGGGCCGATACCCCGGTCAGCCGGGGGGACGCCGAAAAGCTCACCCACATCCACGCCGCCTTTGGAAAGCTGCTGCCGGACGGCTCCGTTCAAATAGGGAGCCACGGCATACTGGGCCAAATGGACCGGCTGCGCCGCTGGAACCCGGGGCTTCGCATCTGTGTGTCCATAGTCAACGGAGAGCCCCGGGCCTTCACCACCGTCTGCAGGGAACCGGCCCTGCGGGAGGCCTTTGCCCGCTCCTGCCGGGAGCTGGTGGAGTCCGGGGGGTTCGACGGGGTAGACCTGGACTGGGAATACCCCTGCGTGACCACCAACGGCTCCGACGCCTCCCCGGATGACCGGGAAAACTTCACCCTGGCCCTGCGGGCAGTCCGCCGGGAGCTGGACCGGCTTCCCGGCCGGGCCACCCTCTCCATCGCCGCGGCGGCGGAGCCCTTTTACACCCGCTGCGTGGACCTGCCCGCCGCGGCCCGCTGCCTGGACTACCTGTGCCTGATGACCTACGACCTAAAGGGCAACCCCCACGCGGTGGCGGGCCATCACACGGCCTTGTTCGAGACCACGGGGGACGTCTTCCCCAACAGCTGCGCCGGGGCCCTGGAGCTGTTTTGCCGGCAGGGCGTGCCCCGGGAGAAGCTCCTGATGGGCGCGGCCTTTTACTCCCGCAAGTGGGTGGAGGTGCCCGACCGGTATCATGGGCTGCTGCAACTGAGCCCCCGGGGGGCCGGCTACGGCCCGGGCTACGGGGAGCTCAAGGAGAATTTCCTGGGGAAGGGGGGCTTTACCTACCACTGGGACGACGAGGCCAAAGCCCCCTACCTGTTCGACGGCAGCACCTTCCTCAGCTTTGACGACCCCCGCTCCCTGAGGGAAAAGTGCCGGTATGTGCTCCGGGAGGGGTACGGGGGCCTGTTCTACTGGGACCATGGGAGCGACCCCACCGGGGAGCTGCTGGACGCCCTGTGGCAGGGCCTGCAAGGCGGCGTAGGATAAAAAAAGCTGGGCGCTAAAAAGCGCTCAGCTTTTTCTTTTACAGCTCTTGGCGGCCCTCCATGGCCCGCTGGAGGGTCACCTCGTCGGCGTACTCCAAATCCCCGCCCACGGGGATGCCATAGGCCAGGCGGGTCACCTTGACCCCCAGGGGCTTTAGGAGCCGGGACAGGTACATGGCGGTGGCCTCCCCTTCCACAGTGGGGTTGGTGGCCATGATGACCTCCTCCACCGAGGGGTCCATCCGGGCCAGCAGCTCCTTGACCTTCAGCTGGTCCGGCCCCACCCCTGAAAGGGGGGAGATGGCCCCGTGGAGCACATGGTACAGGCCGTTGTACTCCCCGGCCCGCTCCAGGGCAAACACGTCTTTGGGCTCTTCCACCACGCAGATGGTCCCCTTGTCCCGGGTCTCGCTGCGGCAGACGGGGCACAGCTCCCCGTCGGTTAGGTTGCAGCAGACCTTGCAGGCGTGGATCTTCTCGTGGGCGGCCAAAATGGCCTGGGCGAAATCCTCCGCCTGGGCCTGGGTCATGTCCAGCACGTAGTAGGCCAGCCTCTGGGCGGACTTGTGGCCGATGCCCGGCAGGCTCTCAAACTTTTCCACCAGGGCTTCCAGAGGCGGCACATGGTAACCGGCCATCTCAGAACATCCCCGGGATATTCATCCCGCCGGAGATGGCGGAGAGCCGCTCTTCCTTTTCCTGGGAAGCGGCCCGCAGGGCCTCGTTCACCGCGGCGGTGACCAGGTCCCCCAGCATCTCCGCGTCCTCGGGGTCGATGACCTCGGGCTTGATCTCCACAGATTTCACTTCCAGCTTGCCGGTGACAGTGGCCTTCACCGCGTCCCCGCCGGAGGTGGCGGTGTACTCCTTTTCCTCCAGCTCCGCGGTGATAGCTTCCATCTGCTCCTGCATCTTCTGGGCCTGGCGGGCCAGCTGCTGCAAATTGGAGGCGCCGCCTCCGCCGTAGCCCTGGGGCAGTCTTGCTTTCATAAAACGATCCTTCCTTTCCGGCTTGTGCCGTGGGTTATTTTTTAGGCTCTTTTTTCTCAAAAGGGGATTTCCACGTGGTCGGGGTCCTCTCCCGGGTCCGGGGCGGCCTCCTCCTGGAAGGGCACGCCCGCCTCCTGGGCCCGGCGCTCCAGCTCCTTCAGGGGGTCGTCCTGGGACTCCTCGGGGGCTTCGGCCTTGCGGTAGGGGCCCAGCCGGTACACCCGGCCCGTCACCTGGCGGATGGCCTCCCGCATCCGGTCCCGCTGTTCCGGGCGTTTTAGGAGCTCAAAGGCCAGCTCCGGCGCGTCGATGAGCATGTAGTCCCCGTTCACATAGGCGCAGGAGCCGGCAAAGGCCATGGCCACGCTCTTGGTGTCGCTGCGGATCCTCTGAAGGATCTCCGGCCAGTCCATAAACCGCTGGGCCCCTGCCGACAGGGCGGCCACGTCCACTGCCGGGGCCTTTTTTGGAGGGGCGGGCTTTTTCTCCGCCGGGGGGGCAGGGGGTTGGGCCGGGGCCTCCTCCAGGAAGGGGGCCTCTTTTTCCAAGGGGGGCTCAGGGGCCGGGGGCCTCTCCTGGGGAGGCGGGGCCGCGGGCGCCTGGGAGGGGAGGGCTTCCGGGGCCGGCGCCGCATACCGGGGGGCCCCGTTTTCCAGGGCCTCCAGCCGCCGGAGCAGCGCCTCGGGGGAGGTGTCCAGCTCGGGGGAGCACAGCCGCACCAGAGCCATTTCCAGCTCAGCCCGGGGGTTTGCGTAGCGCATTTTGTGGAGGGTCTCCTCAAAGGTGTCCAGCCCGTGGAGGATGGCCGGCAGGCTGAGGGCCAGGGCCTGGCGGGTCATGGCCTCCAGCTCCTCCTGGGGGCAGGCCACCAGCCGGGAGGCGTCCCGCATGGTCTTGATGAGCATCAGCCCCCGGAAGTACTCCGCCAGCTCCTCACACAGGCGGCTCATGTCCTTGGAGTCCCGGTGGAGGGTGTCGATGGTCTCCAGGGCCCGGGCGGCGTCCTGGTCGGCCACATCCTGGGCCAGGGAGGCCAGGTACTCCCGGGCGGCCACCCCGGCGGTCTCGTTGACCACCTCCAGGGTCACGTGCTGGCCCCGGCCCAGGCACTGGTCCAAAAGGGACAGGGCGTCCCGCATGGCCCCGTCCGCCACCCGGGCGATGAGCAGGGCGGCGTCCCGATCCAGCTGGGCCCCTTCCTTTTGGGCCACCTCCTCCAGGCGGTCCGCCATGGCCTCGGGGTCGATGCGCTTGAAGTCGAACCGCTGGCACCGGGAGAGAATGGTGGGCAGCAGCTTGTGGACTTCGGTGGTGGCCAAGATGAAGATCACATGGGGCGGGGGTTCCTCCAGGGTTTTTAGGAGGGCGTTGAAGGCCGCCACAGAGAGCATGTGCACCTCGTCGATGATGTACACCCGGTACTTGGCGGAGGTGGGGGTAAAGTTGGACTCCTCAATCAGGGAGCGGATGTTGTCCACGCCGTTGTTGCTGGCGGCGTCGATCTCCACCACGTCCAGGATGGAGCCGTTTTCCAGCCCCTTGCAGATTTCACACTCCCCGCAGGGGTCCCCGTCCCGGGGGTGCAGGCAGTTGACCGCACGGGCGAGGATTTTGGCGCAGGTGGTCTTGCCCGTCCCCCGGGAGCCGGTGAACAGGTAGGCGTGGGCGATGCGCCCCCGCGTCAGCTCGTTTTTCAGGGTGACGGTGACCTGGGGCTGGCCCACCACATCCGCGAAAAACCGGGGCCGGTATTTCCGGTAAAGCACCTTGTACACAGAAACGGCCTCCCTTCCCAAGTAAAAATCCTCTCTAAAAAACAGCCGAAAAAAACAGGGCAGAAGCCCGGCGCCATATGGGAACGGACAGGCGACCTGCATCGCCCGGGAACTGCCGCTTAATGCTGCTCGGTTCCCCGCCTGACATGGTTCACGGCGTCCCGCCGCGCAGACCTGCCCGCTCCCATATAGCCCCGCACGCTTCCGCCCACAGCCTTGGCGGCCTTCTTGAGCCTGGCCTTTCTTTCACAAGGATTATTATATCGGATTCCTGTTGAAAAAACAAGAGGAAATTGTTATCATAGAAAAAGCCTACGTCACACAGAAAAGGGGAGAGGTACCGATGAAATTGCGCAAAGCCCTGCCAGGGGACCAGGCCGCCGTGGTGGCCCTGTACAGGGAGGCCCAGGAATTCCTCCGGGCCCAGGGCATTGATCAGTGGCAGGACGGCTACCCCAACGCCGCTTCCTTCCAGCAGGACGTAAAGGCCGGCGCCGCCTGGGTGGCGGAAGAGGGGGGCCGGGTGGTGGCCACCGCCTGCCTGGCCTTCGGCCGGGAGCCCACCTACGACAAGATCTACGAGGGCGCCTGGGGCGTGGAGGCCCCGGAGTATGCCTTCCTCCACAGGATCGCCGTCTCCGGGGACTGCAAGGGCAAGAGCGTCCCGGGGCTGTTCTTTGGGGAGCTGGAGCGCCAGGCCCGAGAGCGGGGCCTGCCCTGCCTGCGGGGGGACACCCACCGCCAAAACAAGATCATGCAGCGGGTCATGGAGAAAAACGGTCTTGCCTTCCGGGGGGTCATCTACTTGGAAGACGGCGGCGAACGTCTGGCCTTTGAAAAGGTGCTGTAAAAAGAAACAGCGCGGTGCGCTTCGCACCGCGCCGCCGAAAGCCGCTCACTTCAGGCGCACGTATTTCTGGGGGGAGGAGTTCGGGTCTTTTTTCATGTCCCTGATCTCGAACATGTCCAAGCTCTCCAAGAAGGGCGTCAGCTTGGAGAAACCGAAGTTGCGCACGTCGAAGTCGGGATAGCGCTTGTCCAGCAGGTTGCACACCTGGCTCATGATGATCCAGTTGTCCTCGTCGGAGTTCTCCCGGACAATGGTGCGCAGGGCCTTGCGGATGGTGCGCAGGCTGGTGCGGGGTTCCTCGATGGATTTTTCCGGCTGTTTTTTCCCCTCGGGTTTGGGGGCCTCCTTCTCGGGCTTGGGGGTTTCCTCCTTGGCCTTTTTGGGGGCTGCCTTCTTCTGGGGGGCCTTTTTCGGGGAGGCGGCCTTCTTGGGGGCCTCCTCGGGCTCCTCCTCGTCGGCGGCGGAGAGGATGTCCAGGTATTTAAACTTGTTGCAGGCGGCGATGAAGGAGTTGGGGGTTTTGCTCTCGCCCATGCCGATCACCGTCATGCCCGACTCCCGCAGCCGGGCGGCCAGCCGGGTGAAGTCGCTGTCGGAGGAGACCAGGCAGAAGCCCTCCACCTTGCCGGAGTAGAGGATGTCCATGGCGTCGATGATCATGGCGGAATCCGTGGCGTTTTTCCCGGTGGTGTAGCTGTACTGCTGGATGGGGCTGATGGAGTTGTCCAGCAGGACGCTCTTCCAGGAGATCAGGGACGGGTTGGTCCAGTCCCCGTAGATCCGCTTGTAGGTGGCCACGCCGTCCTTGGAGATCTCGTCTAAGATGATTTTGATGTACTTTACCGACACGTTGTCCGCGTCGATGAGCACGGCGAACCGGCTGTCACTTGCCATAGGTGCTCCTCCTAAAGTGGGCCGCGGCCCGTTTTTCAGGTTTTACTCTCTCCCTTCAGTATACCGCAAATCGGGGAGAAGCGCAAATACAAATGTGAAAAGAGGTTTTTCCATGCCTATTCAAGAGGTCAAATCCTATTTGCAGAAGTTTGGGATGGACTCCCGGGTGCGGGAGCTGCCCCAGTCCAGCGCCACGGTGGAGCTGGCTGCCCAGGCCTTGGGCACCCAGCCCGCCCGCATCGCCAAAACCCTCTCCTTCTCCACCGGGGAAGGGCCGGTCCTCATTGTCTGCGCTGGGGACGGGAAAATTGACAACCAGAAGTACAAGGCCTTTTTCCACCAGAAGGCCAAAATGCTCTCCCTCCAGGAGGTGCTGGACCAGGTGGGCCACCCGGTGGGGGGCGTGTGCCCCTTCGCCGTGAAGGAGGGGGTGCGGGTCTACCTGGACGAGAGCC
>CALWIE010000030.1 GCA_944380625.1 uncultured Clostridia bacterium | reverse complement strand
CGGGATTTCTCCGTGGAGAAGGCCCTTGGGGGAGTCTCCCCCCTTTGGCGCCGGCGGGCGCTGGGCTTTTTCCTCAAAAGGAGGCTCTCCACCCAGGCGGACACCATCCTTTTGACCCAGCAGTTTTCCGGCCTGGGGCTCCTTACGGAGGAGGCCCAGCGGGCCCTGTACCGGGGGCTGGGGGAGGGGCTTTTGCGGGGGGAGCCCCTGCTGGTGAAAAGGCACCCGGACGACCGCCTCCCCTACGGGGACATCTTCCCCGGGGCCCAGGTGGTGCGGGAGGCTTTCCCGGCGGAGCTTCTGCCCTACGCCTTTCGGGGGCGGCGGCCCCGGCGGGTGGTGGCCTTCGGGTCCTCGGCCCTTGCAAACCTGGGGGACCATTTCGACACGGTGACCCTGCCCCTGCCCGGCGGGAAAGGAGGAGTATTGTGGAAAAATCCCTGTATCTTGTAAATTCCGTATACCATCTGCTCACGGCGGTGAACCTGCGCCTGCGGGGTCCGGGGGAGGCGGATTTGGTCCTCACCGACGTGACCCCGGGCCTTTTGGAGCTGGCCCCCCGCCTACGGGAGACCGGGCTCTTTTCCCGGGTGATCCCCGCCCGGACGGCGGAGCTGGGCGGCCGCTTCCCCATGAACCGGGAGGAGGCGGTGGACCGGTGCTTTCAGCAGGGGGAGTCTTTGCTGCGCTGGGCCCTGGGGGAGGAATTAGAGCCCTCTTACGCCCAGGTGTTTTACCCCAACTTCGACTGGCTCTGCCGGCTGCTCGCCTGCCGGTACTATAGGGACCCCTGCCCCTTTTACTGGATGGAGGACGGCTTTTCCAGCTATGTGATCGACTTTTTAAGGCCGGACCGGGCGGCGGTAAACCGCCATCCGGAGGGGGGCCGGCTGGGGGAGAAGACGGAGGCCGCCCTCCTCTACGAGCCGGGGCTGGCCATGCGGGGGGACAGGCTCAAAAACCTCCCCCTGCCAAAGCTCTCCCGCCGGGACGGGGAGCTTCGGGAGGCCTTGAACTTTGTGTTTTCCTACCGTCCTCCCCGGGACCTGCCCCCCTTCCTGTTTTTGGAGCAGTCCTTCCGGGCGGAGGGGATCTCCGGCAACGACCTGGAGCTCATGGAGGAGTGCCAGCGGGCGGTGGGGGCGGAAAACTTCGGCGTCAAGCCCCACCCCCGCAACGGGGAGAACCGGCCCCTGGCCCTGGGGCTCACCCCCAAGCTGGACCTGGCCGCCCCCTGGGAGCTGTTCCTTTTAAACGAACCCCCCGGGCGCCAGGTGGTTTTGACCGTGTGCTCCAACGCCGCTTTGAGCGCCAGGCTCTGCCTGGGGCTGGACGAGAGCACCGTGCTGCTGTACAAGCTCTACACCGGCCGGGTCCTGTGGAAGGAAAACCACATCCTCGCCCGGTATCTGGAGGTTTTCCGCAGGCAGTTTGCCGGGCGCAACACCTTTGTCCCGGAGACGGTCTACGAGCTGCGCAGCGTTTTGAAGGTGTTGGGAGGAAACTATGGAGATTAAAGTGTCCTTGATCGTCCCCGTGTACGGGGTGGAAAATTACCTGGAGCGGGCGGTGGACTCCGCCCTGGGCCAGACCCTCCAGGAGAAGGAGGTCATCCTGGTGGACGACGGCAGCCCCGACCGCTGCCCCCAGATCTGCGACCGCTACGCCCGGGAGTACCCGGAGGTGGTGCGGGTGCTCCACCAGGAGAACCAGGGCTTGGGCATGGCCCGCAACGCCGGGGCCGCCCTGGCCCGGGGGGAGTACCTCCTCTTTCTGGACTCGGACGACACCATCGAGCCGGAGATGGCCGAGACCCTCTACGCCCGGGCCAAAGAGGGGGACTTCGACCTGGTCATGTGCGACGTGCGCATCCGCTATGTGGAGGAGGACCGGGAGGTGGTGGTGCCCTGCTATCCCCAGGAGGAGATAGACCTCCCCGGCTACATCGCCCGGGGGAACAACCTGACCTACAGCGTCAACAAGCTGTTCCACCGGTCCATCTGGGAGGAGAACCGCTACGAGCGGATGCTCTTTGAGGACATCGCCCTGATCCCCGCCCTGGTGACACGCTGCTCCAAAATCGCCTATGTGCCCCAGGCCTTTTACAACTACTACCGGCGGCCGGGAACCATCTCCACCACCCAGCGGGGGGATATGGTGGACCTGGTAAAGGCCTTCCGGCGGTTCCTCACCACCTGCGCCCCCGCCTACAAACAGGAGGCGGTGTACGCCTGTGCCCGGCAGCTGCTGTGGAACATGACCCAGTCCAGGCCCCTGTTTTTGCCGGACTTTATAGAGTTCCTCCGGGAGTTTGCGGCGGACTTCCGCCTGAACCCCTACCTGAAGGAGGACAAGGACGCCGCCCGGGTGCTGGAGTACATGGACCGGCCGGTGATCCCCGAGACCTTTATCGCGGCCCACTGCCGCCGGGACCTGCCCCCGGGCCCGCGGGAGACTTTGAGGGCGCACTTTCCCGCCGCCCGGGTGGTGGAGCCCGGGGAGGGGTGGCTCTCCCGGGAGGAGGTGCCCCAAAATGTCCGGGACGCCGCCTCCTTGGGGCGGTGGCGGTATGTGGAGGAATACCTCTCCCTGCTGGCTTTGTGGGAGGAGGGGGGCCTTGTGCTGGCCCCCGAGGCGCTGCCCGGCCTGGGGCTCAAGCGCCGGAGGCTGGAGGGGGCCTTCTTCGGCCTGGAGAGCCGGGAGGAGCTGACCACCCTGTGCTTTGGGGCCCTGCCCCGGCACTACCTAATTCGGGCCTTGCTGGACTCCTATGGGGAGGACCACATTTACAACCGGGGGTTCCTGCCCCTGGGGGAGCGGCTGCGGGACTTCCTCATCACCCGCCTGGACTGGAAGCCCAACGGCCGCCGCCAGGTGCTCCAGGGGGAGGTGGTGGTCCACTTGCCCAGCGTCCTGTGCTACGACTTTCACGACGGGGAGAACTGCTGCAAAGGGAGCTACCCCGCCCCCGAGGGCTTCGAGGTGGTAAGCGCCCCGGCCCTGGAGCTCTGGTCCCAAAGGATTATAGAGAACTGGAACCTCTACAAGGCCGCCCGGGGGAAGGAGCCCTCGGGAGGGAAAACCCCCGCCCCGGCACCCTCCCCCCAGGCGCTGGAGGAGGCCCGCCGGGAGACGGCCCGGCTCTACGAGAGCTCCACCAGCTGGCGGGTGACCGCCCCCCTGCGGGCGGTGGCCCGGCTGTGGCGGCGGGAGCCAAAACCCCGGTAAAAAGGAGAGGAGGAGACTGTATGCGCGTGATCGCGATCATCCCGGCGCGGTACGATTCCAGCCGGTTTAAAGGCAAGCCCCTGGCCGACCTGTGGGGGCGGCCCATGGTCTGGTGGGTGTACCACCAGGTGAAAAAGGCCCGCCGGGTCCAAGAGGTGTGGGTGGCCACGGACCACCAGGCGGTGGAGGAGGCCTGCGCCCAGTACCAGATCCCCTGCAAGAGGACCTCTCCCCAGTGCCCCACCAGCACCCAGCGGGTGTATGAGGCGGCCCAGGGGATGGAGGGAGACCTGTTTGTCTGCGTCAACGGGGACGAGCCCCTCATCGACCCGGGCCTGATAGACCAGGTGGTGCCCGCCTCCCCGGAGGGGTTTTTCGCCGCCAACCTGATGGCCCCCATCCACTCCCCGGCGGAGGCGGTGGACGAGACCAACATCAAGGTGGTGGCCGACGGGGCGGGCAACGCCCTGTTTTTCTCCCGCAGCCCCATCCCCCACCCCAAGGGCCGGGTGGACTTCCCCTTTTACAAACACCTGGGGGTCCTCTGCTACACCCGGGAGGCCCTGGACTTTTTCCACAACACCCCCCGGGGGCCCCTGGAGGCCATTGAGGATGTAAACGAGCTGCGGTTTATCGAGCACGGAAAGCCTTTGAAAATGATCCCCGTAGAGGCCCGCACCCTCTCGGTGGACACCCCCAAGGACCTGGAGTACGTGCGGGGGGTCCTTCGGGAAAAACTGGACAAGGGGGAGATCTGAGATGATACAAGTGCTGGACTGCACCCTGCGGGACGGGGGCTATGTGAACAACTGGGAGTTTGGGAAAGGGGCCATGCTGGCCATTTTGGAAAAGCTCAACGGCGCCGGGGTGGACATTGTGGAGTGCGGCTTCCTCACCGGCCGGCCCCGGGGGGAGGGGTGTTCCCTGTTCGGAAGCCCCCGGCAGATCGCCCGGCTGCTGCCCCAGCGGGACCGGCGGGCCATGTTCGTGGCCATGATCGCCCTGGGGGAGGACGAGCTCTCCCCGGAGCGCCTGCCCTTCCGGGAGGAGGGAGACATTGAGGGCATACGGCTGACCTTCCACCGGGAGGATACGGACCGGGCCCTGCGGTGGGCCCGGGAGATCGGCGAGCGGGGGTACCAGGTGTTCGTCCAGCCGGTGGGGACGGCGTTTTACACGGACCTGGAGCTGCTGCGGCTGGTGGAAAAGGTCAACCGCCTGCGGCCCTTCGCCTTTTATATCGTGGACACCCTGGGCAGCATGTACCGCAGCCAGCTGGCCCGGCAGTTCCACCTGATCGACGGGAACATGGACAGCGGCATCCGGCTGGGGTTCCACGGCCACAACAACCTGCAGCTGGCCTTTTCCAACGCTCAGGCCCTGGCCTCTTTGGAGACAAAGCGGGACGTGATTTTGGACGCCTCTGTCTACGGCATGGGCCGGGGGGCGGGGAACCTGCCCACGGAGCTCATCACCCGCTATATCAACCGGAACATCCAGTCCCGGTACGACGCCGCCCTGGTGATGGACGTCTACGACGAGTACATCGCCCTGCTGCGGCGGGAGTACGAGTGGGGCTACTCCATGGCCTACCACATTGCGGCGGTCCACGGCTGCCACCCCAACTACGCCGCCTACCTTTTGAACCGGCAGACCCTAACCACCCAGGACATTGAGAAGATCCTCCGGATGATCCCCCGGGAGCGCCGGGTGGAGTTCGACCGGGACCTGGCCGGGCAGCTGTACGCCCGGTTCCAGAGCCGGTCCATCGATGACACCCGGGCGGTGGAGGAGCTCTCCGGGCTCATGGGGGGCAGGACGCCCCTGGTGCTGGCCCCCGGCCCCAGCCTGCGGGCCCGGGAGCGGGAGATCTTGGAATATATCCGCCGGGAGAGGCCCTTCGTGGCGGCGGTGAACTTCTCCGACCCCCGGTTTTCCGTGGAGGCCTGCTTTGTGAGCAACCACAAGAAGCTGGACATCCTGGGGCGGGAGATCCGGGACCAGGAGGGGGCCCGGCTGGTGCTCACCTCCAACCTGGGGGCCTTTTCCGGGGCGGACTGCCTGTGGGTGGACTACGACCGGTGCCTCAGTGGGGACCCCATGGTGGCCGACGACGCGGGGCTCATGTGCCTGCGGCTGCTGGGGCGCTGCGGGGCGAAGGAGGCGGTGCTGGCGGGGTTTGACGGCTTTTTGCAGCCGGGCTCCCCCTACTACCGGCGGGAGGGGGCCCTGCCCGTAAACCCGGCAGAGGCCTGCGAGCGCCAGCGGCGTATGAAGGAGCAGTTGCAAAAGCTCCCCCTGGGGCTGCGGTTCCTCACCCCCTCGGCCTACGGGCCGGACCGGCCCTGCGGGGTTTGAAAAGGGGGCGGGGGAGATGAAGAGCCCAGCAAAGAAGGGGCTGCTCCTGGCCGGGGGCCTTTTGGGGGTGGCGCTGCTCCTGGCGCTGGCCCTGGGGCTTTCGGCCTACAGCCAGGCGAAGAGGACCTTGGGACAGATCGCAGAGCCCTCGCAGCCCAAGCGGGAACTGTGCGTCTTTGTGCGGGCGGAGGACCCGGCCCAGTCCCTCCCGGAGGCGGCAGGCTACCGGTTCGGCCAGGTGGGGGAGGGGGAACCCCTGGCCCTGGCCCGGCTGGAGGAGGCCCTGGGGCAGGCCCCGGACCCGGAGGAGTACCCCACGGTTTTCGCCCTGGCGGACGCCCTGAAGGAGGGAGTGTGCCAGGCCGTCCTTTTGGAGGAGGCCTGGAAGGCGAGCTTGGAGGACGCCCGGGGCTACGACTGGACCCGGGAGGGGATGCGCAAGCTGGGGGCCCTGGAGCTGCCCGCAAAGGAGGAGACCCTCCAGGCGGGTTCTGGGGAGGCGGGTTCCCGGTTTTTGGTCTACCTGGGGGGCAGCGACACCTTCGGGGATATCGCCACCCTGGCCCGCAGCGATGTGAACATCCTGGCGGCGGTGGACGTGCCCGGAAAGGCCCTGGCCCTGGTGGCCACCCCCCGGGACTTCCTTGTGACCTTCTCCCGCACCGGCGGGGCCGGGGACAAGCTGGCCCACACGGGGATCTACGGGGTGGGGGCTTCGGTGGAGGCTTTGGAGGGCCTCTACGGGGTGGAGGTGGATTACACCCTTCGGGTGAACTTCACCGGGTTTGTAGAGATCATCGACGCCCTGGGGGGCGTGTCCGTCTACTCGGACCGGGCCTTTACCGTGGAGCCCATCAAGTCCTACCAAAAGGGCTACAACCACCTTACGGGGATAGAGGCCCTGGCCTTTGCCCGGGAGAGGATGAGCTTTCCCGAGGGGGATTTCCAGCGGGCCAAAAACCAGATGGAGGTCATCCGGGCGGTGGTGGAAAAAGCGGCCTCCCCGGCCCTTTTGTGGAACCTTGCGGCGGTGCTCCAGGCGGTGGAGGGGAACGTGGAGACGAACATCCCCCAGGAGAAGCTGCTCTCCCTGGCGCCGGCGCTCTCCGGGGACTGGCAGGTCTCCACCTACACGGCCTTTGGGGAGAGCGCCTATCGGGAGACCTGGTCCATGCCCGGGCAGGAGCTGTATGTGCTTTTGCCCGACGAGGCCAGCGTCCAAGAGGGGGCCGGCCTCTTGCGGGAGACCCTGAAGGGGCAGCCGGGCCTTGTGAAAGGTGACTAAAAATAAAAGTAAAACCCTTGAAAAAGACATTGACAGTTCCGATTTGCCAGGCTATACTGTATTGTGGAATAAGTGGTGGAGTCTGTCATAGGGAGCGTTGCGCGTCCCTATTTATTCCGAACTTGCGCGCGAAAAAGCCGGGCTTCTTGCCGGAGGGTCTGGTTTTTCGGGGCTGAGG
>CALWIE010000029.1 GCA_944380625.1 uncultured Clostridia bacterium | reverse complement strand
GCGGCCTCGGGCTGGCGGGCAATGGCGTCCACAGCCTTGGCGGTGGCAAAGCTGATACCCAGACCGGCGCCTACGCCGGTCAGCACGGCAATAGCGGCTCCCAATGCAATCATCATAGCAATCTTCTCCTTTAACTCTCAGAAATTTCTCTCTATTTATGAAGAACGGGATCCCTCCCGCAGCTTCCCACTTCAGGTCACTCCAAGGTCTCCTGGGTGAACATGGCGGTCAAGAACACAAACACCACCGTCTGGATAATGCCGTCGAACACGTCGAAATACATGCTGGCGGCCAGGGGCAGCCCCACCGGGATGGCCAGCTTGATGAGCTCCATAATGATAAAGGCCCCCAGCACGTTGCCAAACAACCGCATACACAGGGACAGGGGCCGGATGACCACCTCCATCAGGTTGATGGGCAGCAGGATGGGGGTGGGCTCCAAAAATTTCTTTAGCCCCCCCTTGAGGCCCTTGTACCGGAAGCTGGAGCCATAGATCAGCCCGCAGCTCATCAAGGCCAGGCCCGCCGTCACGTTCAAGTCCTTGGTGGGAGGCGTGATGCCAAACAGGCCGATCATGTTGGCCAGGCCCAGATACAGGCCGATGGTCCCAAAATAGGGGGCGAAGCTTCTCCAGTGTTCGCCCATGTGCTTTTTGGCGAAGTTGTTCATAAAGCCCACGTACATCTCCGCCACCAGCTGGGCCTTGCCGGGCACCTTTTTCAGATGCCGGGTAAACAGAAGGGAGGCGATCACCAAAACGGCCATAATCCCCCAGGTGATCACCACCGACTGCCCCACGGGGATCCCCCCGAAAATGGGGATGGTAAACGCGGTGGGGTTTTCCAACTCCTCCATGAGCTTCTCGCGGATTCCCTCCAATTTCACACGCCCCTTCCCATGGGCAAATGCCCTGCAAAAATAGGAAAAATCCGGCATTCCGGCCGAATTTTCATCTTCCAGCACAGCATACGCTTTCCCCTGTATCCTGTCAAGTAGGCCGGTTAATAATTGTAGATGCAACTAAATTGTTTCCCATTTCGCAAAGAAATCTTGGCAAAAAGATTGGCCCCCTCCAAAATGCCCTCTCCCCCACGCAAGAAGGGCGGGACTTGCGTCCCGCCCCCCTTGCTTGAAAAAGGAGATTTATGAAAAAGAAACTTGTACGCGCAATCAGTTGGGCTGGGCTGCCACGGTGCTGCCGGTGTTCTCAGAGAGAACCAGTTCGATCTCCACGTTCTTGCCGGTGGAGTACCGGTAGACCGTCAGTTTCACCGTGTCCCCAGGTTTCTTGTTGGCGATATAGTTGGCGATGGTGGTCTCCGAGACGATCTGGGTGTCGTCGATAGCGGTGATGACGTCCTGGGCCTGGAGCCCGGAACGGGTGGCGTTCTCTGTGACCACCTCTTCCACCACCCAGCCGGAGGGCACACCGTTCATGGCCGCGTTAAAGGCGTTCATAAACCAGCCTGTAATGCCCAGCATGGGACGGTCCTTCACGTAGCCGTGCTCCATCAGGTCGGTGACAATGGGCTGCACCGTATCCGAGGGGATGGCGAACCCCAGGCCCTCGTACTCGGTATCCACAATCTTGGAGGAGTTGATGCCCACCACGCGCCCGTTCATGTCCACCAGGGCGCCGCCGGAGTTGCCGGGGTTGATGGCGGCATCCGTCTGGATGCAGTTGATGGTGTAGCCGGTCTCATCGCTGGTGACGGGCCGGTCCAGGGCGGAGACATAGCCAAAGGTCACGCTGGAGCTCAGCTGCAAGCCTCCGGGGTTGCCCACGGCCATCACCTCGTCGCCCACCTGCAGGTCGCCCGAGTCGGCGAACTCCGCGGCGGTCAGGCCCTCAGCCTCAATCTTCACCACGGCCAGGTCGGTCTGGGTGTCCTCCCCCACCAGGGTGGCCTCGTAGGAGGAGCCGTCCGAGGTGATGACCCCCAGCTTGGTGGCGTTGGCCACCACATGCTGGTTGGTCACGATATAGCCGTCCTCGGAGATGATGATGCCGGAGCCCTCCCCGGCCAGGGAGGATTCATCCCCGCTGCCGCCGCCGAAAAAGTAATACCCCTGGTTGGTAGTCTGGTAGTTTTGGATACACACCACCGAGGGGATGACCTTTTGGGCCGCCTGCTGGCGGGTCAAGCTCTCGCTGTTTACCACGTTGTTGGCGCTCTGGTCGCTTTCCGCCTGCTTATACAGGGTAAAGGCCGCCGTCTCGCTGGTGCCGGTGCTCTCAATATTCACCAGCCCCGTCTGGATCATCAGGGCAAAGGCCCCCACCGACGTGACGGAGACCAGCAGGCAGCACAGCACCGCCGCCGCCACCCGCAGGCCGATGCGTTTGGCCTTTTTGCCGTCCCGGGGCTTTTTGGGTTTGGGCTGCACCGGGGTGTAATAGGGTGCCCCCTGCTGGGGAGCCCCGTTCCAGGTGTAGGCCCCGGGGGCCTGCTGCTGGCCCTGGGAGGCGGTCCCATACTGCTGCCAAGCCTGGGGATAAGAGGCCTGCTGGCCGGGGTAGTACCCGCCCTGCTGGCCGTTCCCCTGCTGGCTCCCGTACTGGGGCGCCGTATAGGAAGGGGCCGCAGCCTCCTGGGCCTTGCTCTCCTCTGTCCCTGCCCGGGTGTGGAGGGTGTCTCCAGTGTAGTGGTACTCGCTGGAAGCCCCCTCCACAGGGGCGGACGCCTCCTCCTTGGGGGCGTCAGCCGGGCTGGGGTCCGTATCGGTGGTATGGTTCAAATGGTTCGTATCGTTTTCGGGATTCTTGTTCTGATCAAAGGGATCGTACATAAACCGTCTGCTCCTTTCCAAAGCCAAGCTTTTGCTCATCGAGGGGCCCGGCCCCTCGCTCTTGTTGTGCCTTTATTATCGCCCGGTTTTGTGAAAAGGATGTGACGGCTTTTAGACTCTTTTCTGATTTTTCAAAACAGGTCAGCCCAGCTTTTCCAGCAGGTGGCTGCGCTTGAGGGCCATGCGCACCACGGCGCACAGGGGCACGGAAACCGCCACCGCGATCACCGCGTTGATGCCGGAGGTGACGGCCTTGGTGGCCAGGGCCGTGAGCACGGTGCCCATGGCGCTGCCGATGAGCATCCCCTCCACGAAGCTCTTGCCCAGGTACAGGATGATATAGGTCACGCTGCCGGAAACGCCCGCAGCCACGTTCAGCTTGTGGTTCTCCCCCCGGTTTCCGCCCAGGTAGGCGATCATCCCGCAGACCACCGCCATCATCCCCTTGAATACCAGGGTGAAGGGGGCCGAAAGGATGTCCCCGTAGATAATCACATCGTACAGGCCGGAGCCGATGCCTGCGGCCAGGCCGCCGCCCACCGGCCCCAGGATGAAGCCGGAAAGCAGGCAGAAAATATTGCCCAAGTGGATGCGGGTCATACCAAAGGCTGCCGGGACGGGGACGCTGATCACACTGGCCACAAACACCAGGGCGGCGAACACCGCCGTCAAGGTCACCCGGTACACGGTTTTACTCTCTTTTGCCATTTCACTCATCTTCCTTCTAAAAATTACACGGGACGCAAATTCCCTTCCAAGGCTTACGCCCGGGCCACGCCCGTATCCCGGGCGGCCTGGGCCACGGCGGCGGCCACGGCGGGCACCACCCGCTTGTCAAAGGCGGAGGGGATGATGTTCTCCTCCGAGAGCTCCTCTTCGGGGATCAGGGCGGCCAGGGCCTTGGCGGAGGCCACCTTCATCTGGTCGTTGATTTCCTTGGCCCGCACGTCCAAGGCCCCCCGGAAAATGCCGGGGAAGGCCAGCACGTTGTTGATCTGGTTGGGATAGTCGGACCGGCCGGTGCCCACCACCCGTGCCCCCGCGGCCTTGGCCTCTTCGGGGAAGATTTCCGGGGTGGGGTTGGCGCAGGCGAAGATCACCGGGTCCTTGGCCATGGTCTTCACCATGTCCCCAGAAAGGACGCCCGGGGCAGAAAAGCCCATAAATACATCCGCGCCCCGGATCACCTCCGCCAGGGAGCCGGACTTGCGCTGGGGGTTGGTCTCCTCCGCGAGCTTCGCCTGGGCGGGCGTCATCCCCGCAAGGCCGGGGACCAGGGCGCCCGCCTTGTCGCAGACCACCACGTTCTTCAGGCCCAGCGCCATCAAGAGCCGGGTGCAGGCGGTGCCGGCGGCCCCCGCCCCGTTGACCACGGCGGAGACCTCCTCGATCTTTTTGCCCACCACCTTCAGGGCGTTGAGCATGGCGGAAACAGTGATCACCGCAGTGCCGTGCTGGTCGTCGTGGAACACGGGGATGTCCAGGCGCTGCTTGAGCTTTTCCTCCACCTCAAAGCAGCGGGGGGCGGCGATATCCTCCAGGTTGATCCCCCCGAAAGAGCCGGCGATGAGCTCCACCGTGCGAACGATCTCGTCCACGTCCTTCGAGCGCACGCAGAGGGGGAAAGCGTCGATGCCCGCGAAGGCGGAAAACAGGGCGCACTTGCCCTCCATCACCGGCATACCGGCTTCAGGGCCAATGTCCCCCAGGCCCAGCACGGCGGTGCCGTCGGTGACCACCGCCACCAGGTTTCCCCGGCGGGTGTATTCATAGGACTTTTCCACGTCCTTTTCTATCTCCAAGCAGGGGGCCGCCACCCCGGGGGTGTAGGCCACGGACAGGTCGTCCCGGTTCTCCAGGGCGCAGGGGGTGGAGACACGGATCTTTCCCTTCCACTCCCGGTGTTTTTTCAAAGCTTCCTGGGCGTAATCCATAAGCGCATTCCTCCGTCCCACTTTATGGTTTCATTCACTCCAAGGTGATTATAGCACGCCGGGCAGCGCCATGCAAGCCAGGCCCTTGATTTTTTCACCCCATCCCCCGTATAATAGGGGAAGACAGGAGGGATCCCCATGCACATGACGCCCAGGCCCTATGACGCCTGCATTTTCGATTTAGACGGCACCTTGGCCAACACCCTGGCCTCCATCGCCCACTTCGGCAACGCCACCTTAGAGGAGTTCGGCCTGCCCCCCATCCCCACCGAGCGCTACAAGCAGCTGGTGGGCAACGGGGCGGACGTGCTCATGGAGCGGATGCTCCAAACCGTGGGGGCCCAGCTGCCCCCGGAGAGGCGCCGGGAATTCCGCCGGGCCTACGACCGCCGCTACGAGGGGGAGCCCATGAAGCTGGTGGCCCCCTACCCCGGGGTACCGGAAACCCTGAGGAAGCTCAAGGGGGCGGGGCTGCAGGTGGGGGTCCTCTCCAACAAACCGGACAACATGGCCAGGGAAATCGTCCGCACCATGTTTGGGGGGCTGGTGGACCAAGCCCACGGCCAGCGGCCGGAGTTCCCCACCAAGCCGGACCCCGCCGCCGTGCTGGCCATGGCCGAGGGTTTCGGCGTGGCCCCGGGGCGCGTCCTCTATGTGGGGGACAGCGGCGTGGACATGCAGACCGGCAGAAACGCCGGCATGCACCCCTGCGGCGTGCTGTGGGGATTTCGCGGGGAGGAGGAGCTGCGGGAAAACGGCGCGGAGTTCCTGGTCCGCACCGCGCAGGAGCTGCGGAAAACCGCCCTCGGGGCCTGACTGCCGGGCCCTGAAAGCACCTCTGGAATACAAGAAAGAAAGGACGCCCTTCTGGGCGTCCTTTCTTTCTCTTGCGCGCCGCCTGGGGGCGCGGGTTTCAGTCCTCCTTGGGGACGCTCTGGTTGAACTTATCCAAGGCCAGGGCGGCGATGACCCCCACCACCAGGCAGACCACGTTGGCCGCGGCGGCGCCGGCCCCCTGGGCGAAGCTCCCAAAGGGGACGATCACCAGGGTGGCCGCCACCACAATGCCGATGATGGCGTGGAAGGCGAAGCTGTAAAACCGGGTGAACAGGGCGTCGATGGCCTTGGCCAGGCACAGGATGGTGGCCACCGCACCCATCCCCGCCGGGACCAGCACCCCAAAATCCAGGCTGCCGATGCCGTCCACCAGGGGGGTGTACAGGTTCAAGGGCATCAGCAGGGTGGAGAAGCTCATGCCCGGGGCGATGATGGAGAGGGCCATGCAGAACCCGCAGAACAGGTACCACCCAAAGCTGGGCAGGATCGTGACGGAGAGCACGTTCAAAGAGAGCAGCAGCGCCAGCACCACGCAGAAAGCCACCCCCATAGAGACCCAGCTGCCCCGGGTGCGGCCCTGCTCCCCGGCCTCCCGGAAGAGTGAGGGAAGCATCCCGCCGATAAGCCCCACGAACAGGCACACCGACTGGTCCGGATACTTCTCCAGGAAGAAGGCCAAAACCTTGGCCACCCCCAAAAATCCCAGGGCGCCCCCCACGATCACCGGCAGAAGCCGGGGCACGTGGGTCTTAAACTTCTTGACAGGGCTGGAGAGCAGCTCCATCACCGGTTTATAGATGCCGAACACCACGCAGAGCACCCCGCCGGAAATCCCCGGCAGCACGGCCCCCACGCCGATGAGCATCCCCTGTAGGACGCGCAGCCCAAACCGCAGCGCGCCCCCTCTGTTTTCCTTCATGAAAAATCCCCTTTCCTACTGGTCGGGCAGCGGGCGGGGCCCGCACCGTGCCGCGTGATGTCTATTATACGGCAGATCCCCGGGAAGTTCAACCGCCAATTGCAAAAGCCCCGCCATTGACACCCCTCCCCCCCTGGCGTATAATCTAGAAAGACTACGGAAAAGGGGGAATCTTCTCATGGCACAGCCAGTGGGGCGCTTCGCCCCCACCCCCAGCGGCTATCTCCACCTGGGCAACCTGTTCTGCTCCCTGCTGGCCTGGCTTTCCGCCAGGAGCCAGGGGGGAAGGGTCCTCTTCCGCTGTGAGGATCTGGATACCCAGCGCACCAGCCCGGAGTTTGCCCTCCAGGCCCAGCGGGACCTGGAGGCCCTTGGCCTCTTCTGGGACGAGGGCGGAGGCCTTCCCGGCCCCCACGCCCCCTACGCCCAAAGCCAGCGCTTCGATTTTTACCGCCGGCAGCTGGATAAGCTCCAGGACCTGGGGCTTGTCTACCCCTGTTTCTGCTCCCGGGCCCAGGTTCACGCCGCCAGCGCCCCCCACGCCTCGGACGGGGACCCGGTCTACGCCGGCACCTGCCGGGGCCTTTCCCTCCAAGAGGCCGCCCGCCGGGCCCAAACCCGGCCCCCTGCCCTGCGCTTGCAGGTGCCAGCGGAAACGGTCTCCTTTGTGGACGGCCACTACGGGCCCCAAAGCCAGTTCCTGCCCCGGGAGTGCGGGGACTTTCTCCTCCGCCGGTCGGACGGGGTCTACGCCTACCAGCTGGCGGTGGTGGCCGACGACGGGGAGATGGGCGTCACCCAGGTGGTGCGGGGCCGGGACCTTCTCTCCTCCACCCCCCGGCAGCTCCTTTTGTACCGGCTGCTGGGATACCCCGCCCCCCAGTTTTACCACACCCCCCTGCTGCTGGCCCCCGACGGCCGCCGCCTCTCCAAGCGGGACGGGGACATGAGCCTCTCGGGCCTTTTGCGCCGGGGCCTGTCCCCCCGGGAGGTGGTGGGGCGCCTGGCCTTTCTGGCCGGCCTCCAGGAGGGCCCCCAGCCCGCCTGGCCCCAAGAGCTGCTGGAGGGCTTCTCCTGGGAAAAGGTCCCCCGGGAGGACGTCCTCCTGCCCTCTTCCCTGTTTTAAAAGCCGGGCCTTGATAGAAGCAAATTGAAAAAACTACATTTGAAACAACTTGATTTACAAGTATAGCCGTGCTATACTTTATAGCACTATGGTGCTTCCCCTGGGAAGCTGGAGAAAAGGAGGGCGAGCGCATGCGGCACGTGGCTCAAAAGCGGAAGCAGGTTGCCTCCACGGTGGACCCGGAGCTGTGGGAAATGTTCCGGGGCCTGTCCGACAAGACGCGGATCCCGTCTTCCCGCCTGTTGGACGAGGCGCTGGAAGACCTGCTGCTCAAGTACAAGGTCATCACGGAAAAAACCAAGACGCCCTAAAGGGCGTGAAAAATCCCGCCGCAATACGCGGCGGGATTTTTTCTCCTTTTTAGCCCTCCCCCTGCACGGGCAGGCCCGTCAGGTACCGGCGGACCATGTCCAAGGCCTGGCTGGCGGCGCAGTGGCGGTGCCAGGCCCGGCTCTTGGTGCGGCCAATGGGCGAGCGCTTTGTCACCCAGGTGCGCTCCCCGTCGGAAAGGGCGATGTAGATGAGCCCCACAGGCTTTTCCGCCGTGCCCCCGTCGGGGCCTGCAATCCCGGTGATGCCCACCCCCAAATCGCTGCCCGAGCGGCGGACAATGCCCTCGGCCATCTCCCGGGCGGTCTCCTCGCTGACAGCCCCAAAGCGCTCCAGGGTCTCGTGGGAGACAGAGAGCAAATCCTCCTTGGCCTGGTTGGCGTAGGTGACGCAGCCCATGTCGAACACCTCCGAGGAGCCGGGCACGTCGGTCAGGCGTTTGGCCAAAAGGCCCCCGGTGCAGCTTTCCGCTGTGGCCAGTTTTTTCCCCTGCTCCCGGAGCAGGGAGACCACCAGCTCTTCCAGGGTTTCCACGTCCACGCTGTAGACAAAGCCTCCCAGCCGGGACTTGATCTCATCGATCAGCGGCTGGCACAAGGCGTCGGCCTCTTCCACGGTGGGGGCCTTGGCGGTCACCCGCAGATAGCACTCCCCCTCCTTGGCGTAAGGGGCCAGGGTGGGGTTCTCCCCGTCCATCAGGTCGTCCATCATCTGGGCCACAGGGGCCTCCCCCCGGCCGTAGATGTGCACGTTGTGGGAGACGATCACCGCCTCCTGCCCTTTTTGCAGGTAGGGCACCACGTAGTTGTGGAGCATGGGGGTCAGCTCCGAAGGAGGCCCCGGCAGCATGATGATCTGGCAGCCCGTCTGGGCGGAAAAGGCGCAGCCCGGGGCGGTGCCGTTGTCGTTTTGGAACACGTGGCAGCCCTCGGGCAGCCAGGCCTGCTTCTCCTGGTTCTCGCTCACCTTTTTCTCGTTGAAGTAGTTGAGAATCCGATCCAGGCTCTCCTGGTGGAGGGTAAGCTTCTTCCCGGCACAGGCGGCGGTGGTCTCCTTGGTCAGGTCGTCGGCGGTGGGCCCCAGCCCCCCGGTCATAATCAGCAGGTCGCTGCGGGAGATGGCGGTCTCCACCGCGTGCTTGAGGCGCTCCACGTTGTCCCCCACCACAGCGGAGTACAGCAGGTTGATCCCCAGCCCGGAAAGGGCCTGGGCCACAATGGCCGTATCGGTGTTCACCACCTGGCCCAAAAGCAGTTCCGTCCCCACGGAAATGATCTCAGCGTTCATCTAGAATCTCCTCCTTATGCGATTTCCCTAGAGGGGGCCTCCCCCCTCTCCTTTACGGATAGACCCACTCCGTCTCCAGGTTTTCCAGGCTCTCCTCCAGAAGGGCCTGCCCGTCGATAGCCTTCTCCCCGTCCTCCACAAAGTGGAGGATGGGCCGGGTCCGGGGGTGCTTGGGGGTGAAGATAGTGCAGCAATCCTCATAGGGCTCGATGGAGATGTCGTAGGTGTCGATCTGGTAGGAGATTTTCACAATCTCCGACTTGTCCGAGCCGATCAAGGGGCGGAACACAGGCATGTCCGCCACCGCGTCGGTGCAGGCGATGGCCTGGAGGGTCTGGCTGGCCACCTGCCCCAGGCTCTCCCCGGTGACGAGGGCCTGGCAGCCCTCCTCCCGGGCCACCCGCTGGGCTGCCCGGAGCATGAACCGCCGCAGGATCACAGTGGAGAGCTCCTCGGGGCACTTGTCCCGGATCTCCTCCTGCAAGTGGGTGAAGTTCACGGTGATGAACTTGATCCGCCCGGCGTACTGGGCCACCTTTTGGAGCAGGCGCTTCACCTTCTCCCGAGCCAGCTCGCTGGTGTAGGGCGGGCTCGCGAAGTGGATGGCCGTCAGCTCCACCCCCCGCTTGGCCATCATCCAGGCGGCCACGGGGCTGTCCAGCCCCCCGCTGATGAGCACCGCCGCCTTGCCGCCGGTCCCCACGGGGATGCCCCCCGCCCCGGGCTTTGTGTCCCCGTGGACAAAGGCGTAGCGCTCCCGCACCTCCACCCGGACCACCAGGTCGGGATGGCGCACATCCACCCGCAGGTGGGGGAACTTCTCCAAAAGGTATCCCCCCACCTGGGCGGAGATCTCCGGGGACTTGTAGGGGAATTTCTTGTCGCTGCGCTTGCACTCCACCTTGAAGGTGGAGGCCTCTTCCAGGCTGGGCGCCAGGTAGGCGGCGGCCCGCTCCTGGATCTTCTCTAGGTCCTTTTCGCAGACCCCCGCCCGGGCGTAGCCCACCACCCCAAAGACCTTGCGCACCCGGTCCTCGGCCAGATCCATGTCGGCCCCGTCCTCCTCCGGCGCCACATAGATCGTGGACTGGACCGAGGAGACGGAAAACTCCCCGGCGCCCTGGAGCCTGCGGCGGATGTTTTTCAGGAGGACGTCCTCAAAGGCCCGGCGGTTCAGGCCCTTGAGGGCGATTTCCCCCAACTTCAAAAGAATGACTTCCTGTGGCATAGTACTCTCCTGTAAAAGGCGGCGCTCTGTAAAAGACGCCGCCCTATGATTTTTTATCGGGCGTGGGCCAGGCTGTCCAGCCCCTCTTTGAGACCCTCTGCCAGGGCCTCTACGTCCTCTTGGGTGCTAAAGCGGGAAAAGCTGGCCCGCAGGGCGGTCTCCACCTGGTCCCGGGGCAGGCCCATGGCCTGGAGCACGTGGCTGGGCTTGGCCTTGCCGCAAGCAGAGCCGGAGCTCACATACACCCCCCGCTGGGCCAAGAAGTGGAGCATGGTCTCCCCCCGCACCCGGCCGGTGGAGAAGTTGAGCACATGGGGCAAGCCCTCCTCCGGGGAGTGTATCCGCACCCCGGGGATCTCCCCCAGGCGCCGCCGCAGCAGGGCGTTTAGGGCCGCCGCCTGCTCTAGGGCCTCCTGGGGGGGAGGGAGAAGGCGCACCGCCTCCCCCAGGGCGCAGAGCAGCGGGACGCTCTCCGTGCCGGACCGCAGGCTCCGCTCCTGGCCGCCCCCCAGCAGCTGGGGCAAAAGCCGCGTGCCCTTTTTCACATACAGGGCCCCCACCCCCTTGGGAGCGTGGAGCTTGTGTCCGGAGAGGGTCAAAAGGTCCGCGCCCAGCTTTTTCACAGTAAAGGGCAGCTTTCCAAAGGCCTGGACCGCGTCCACATGGATCAGGGCCGGGGCCTTTGCCCGGCGGATGGCCCGGGCGGCGGCCTCCACGGGGAAGACGGCTCCCGTCTCGTTGTTCACCAGCATGACGCTCACCAGGATGGTGTCCCCGTCCACGGCATCGAAAAGGGCCTGCTCCGGCAGGCAGCCGGAGCTGTCCGGCTTTACGTATACCACCTCAAACCCCTGGCGCTCCAGGGCCCCGCAGGGCCCCAGGACAGAGTCGTGCTCCGCGGCGGTGGTGACGATCCTCCTCCCCAGGTGCCGGCGAGCCTCCGCCGCTCCGAAGAGGGCCAGGTTGTTGGCCTCGGTGCCCCCGCTGGTGAAGAAGACCTCCTCGGGCTGGGCCCCCAGCCGGGCGGCCACCAGGGCCCGGGCCTCCTCCACCAGCTTCCTGGCCCGAAAGCCCCGGGTGTGCAGGGAGGAGGGGTTGCCGTACTCCTCCACCATTGCCGCCAGGGCCTTTTCCGCCACGGCGGGGAGCACCTGGGTGGTGGCGCTGTTGTCTAAATAGTGTTCCCCTTGGATCTCCATGGGCCGCTCACCCCTGGGGCAGCTTCCGGTAGCCGGTGGAGAAATCCACCTGGTTGCGCAGGGGCTCCCCTGCCTGGAAGCGCTTCAAATTCTCCACGAAGATGTTCACGATCCGCTCGTGGGTCTCCCGCAGATGGTAGTAGCCGGAGATGTGGGGGGTCACCACCGCCGTGGGGATCCGCCACAGCCGGTGCTGGGGAGGCAGGGGCTCCGGGTCGGTCACGTCCACCCCCGCCCCAGAGAGCTTGCCCGCCTCCAGGGCGTCGCACAGGGCCTCGGTGTCCACAATGTACCCGCGGCCCACGTTCAGCAGCACCGCCCCGTCCTTCATGGAGGCAATGCGCTCCCGGTTCAGCAGGCCCCGGGTGGCCTCTGTCCCCGGCAGAGTGACGGCCACCACGTCCGCCTGGGGGAGCAGCCGGTCCAGGTCCTCCAGCAGGTGGACCTCGTCGGCGTAGTCCGGGCAGGGGCGCTGGCTCCGGCGCACACCGATGACCCGGGCCCCCAGGGCCTTGCAGCGGGCGGCGAACTCCCCGCCGATGTCCCCCATGCCCAGCACCAGCACGGTGGAGCCGTACACGGACTGCACCCGGCCCAAGGACTCCCACCGGCCCGCCTTTTGGGCGTCCCGGTAGAGCTCCAGCTTTTTAAGGATCTCCAAAAGCATCCCCAGCATGTGCTCGGAGATGGCCAGGCCGTAGGCCCCGGTGGCGTTGGTGAGCAAGGTGTCCTTCCCCAGGACACCGGGCTTTAAGTAGCCGTCCACCCCGGCGCTGTTGGTTTGCAGCCACAAAAGCTTGCAGGAACCCTCCAGCATGGCGGGGGGGACGTTGCCCAGGCTGATGTCCGCCCAGGCCACGTCCTCCGGGGACAGGGGCGGGTTTTCCAAAGTCCCCTGGGGCCGGGCGGAAGCCGGGAACAGGTCCCCCACCTTGCGGAAGCGGAACTCCCAGCCGGGCGCCGCCTCCTGCAGCTTTTTCACATGGCCCTCCTCCACAGGTATCGTCACTAAAACGCGCTTTGCTTCCATACAAAACTCTCCCTTCTCCGGCGCCATGGGCCGGGCGTTTCCCGCTTTATTTCTCCTCCGCTTTGAAATAGCACTCCCGGACCAGCCCCAACAGCGCCGCCAGGGCGTCTGTGTCCTGGGGGCTGGGCTCCTCGGCCTGGGCCCACAGCACCGGGCCGCCGGGCTTTGGCTCCCACTGCTCCTGCAGGCGGCCCCGCAGCCACTCCTCCAGGGCGGGGGCCTCCTTCCCGGCCCGCTCCAAGAACCCCTGGGCCCGCTGGGGGGCCCCCAAGTGCAGCCCAAAGTTGAGCCCCTCCGGCGCGGCGTAGAGGACGGCGGCCACCTTTCCCTCCCGGGAGTACTCCACCTTCCAGAAACTCCCCGAGGTGATCTCCCGCAGGGGACGGATCTTCCCCCGGAAGCCTGCCTGCTCCGCAGCCTTGTGCAGCTGCCTTGCCTGCTGGGCCCGCACGGGGCTCAGCACCCGGAAGACGTCCTCCAGGGCGGGGCTGCCCCGCAGGGCCCCCGCATAGTCCAGCCGCAGGTAGTTGGTCCGGTGGTAGGCCGTTTTGGGCGCGGCGCACAGGGCCCACAGGCCGAACATCATCTTGGGGAAATCCCGGTTGAGCACCCGCACGCTGCCCTTCCCCTGGGTGACCCCCAGGCCCAGGGCCCGCAGCCGCTGGAAGCGCTCCTCGTTGCCCTCCCGCAGGTGGGGCCACTCCATGGCGGCCCGGGCCTCCCGCCAGGCGGAAAGGGGCAGCTCCAGCACACCCTCCTGGGAGAACCGGCCCCGCATCCCCACTTCGTAAAGGTAGGCCGCGTAAAAGCGGATGGCCTGCTGGAACTGGTTGCGCAGCCGGCTCTCCTTTTGGTCCACGGGGGCGCGCTCTCCCGGGACGGGCTGGGCGTGCTTTTCCTCCCATTGCTTGCGGGCAGGGGACGCCATATAGGCGTCGTACTCTGTCTCCGGCACCAGGAAAAATCCGGGGTCGCCGTACATCTCGGCGTAGAGGCCGTGGAGGAAGGCGTAAAACTGCCGCTCCCCCTCCGCCACGTCGGAGGCCAGATAGGGGCTCTCCGGCAAGGCCTCTTGGAAGGGGGCCAGCATCCGCACACAGTGGAGGATGCTGCGCCGGGGGGCGTCCCCCGGGTCGCTGGGCCTCCCCCATAGAATCGATTCCCGTCCGAGCATAGGTCGTTACCTCCTTCTTTCCGTAGGTCCGCCAAGGCGGCTTTTAAAGCTTTTCCAGCTCCCCTTTCCACAGGGCCCAGCTGGCGTCCGAGGGCATGCGCCAGTCCCCTCGGGGGGACAGGGTGACAGACCCCACCTTGGGGCCGTCGGGCAGGCAGGAGCGCTTGAACTGCTGGGTGAAAAAACGCCGGTAAAAGGCCGAAAGCCACTTCTTCACCACCGGGGGGGCGTACTCCCCGGAAAAGGCCCGGCAGGCCATGCGGTAGATCTTCCCCGGGCCAAAACCGAAGCGCAGCATGTAATAGAGGAAAAAGTCGTGGAGCTCATAGGGACCCACCAGCGCGTCGGGCTTCTGGGCGGTCTCCCCGTCCTTAGGGGGCAGAAGCTCCGGGGAGACAGGGGTGTCCAGCACGTCCAGAAGGGCCTCCCGCAGCCGGGGCTCGCTCTGGCCGGCGGCGTAGGCCACCAGGTGGCGCACCAGGGTCTTGGGGACGGAGGCGTTGACGCCGTACATGGACATGTGGTCCCCGTTGTAGGTGGCCCAGCCCAGGGCCAGCTCCGAAAGGTCCCCTGTGCCCA
>CALWIE010000028.1 GCA_944380625.1 uncultured Clostridia bacterium | reverse complement strand
CGGTGGGCGGCGTCGCAGTAGAAGTTGACGTACACGTCAGCAAGGCTGGCTAGCTCAGAGGAGAAGGGCTCCAGGTTCTTGGTCTCCTCCTTGCGGAAACGGGTGTTCTGCAGCAGCACCACGTCGCCGTCGTTCATAGCGGCCACAGCGGCCTTGGCGTTTTCGCCCACCACGGTGTCGTCGTTGGCAAAGACAACGGGCTTGCCCAGCAGCTGGGAGAGGCGCTCGGCGCAGGGGGCCAGGCTGAACTTCTCCTCGGGGCCGTTCTTCGGCTTGCCCAGGTGGCTGCAGAGGATCACCTTGCCGCCGTCTTCCACCAGCTTCTTGATGGTGGGCAGGGCCGCCACGATGCGGTTGTCGTTGGTGATCTTCCCGTCCTTCATGGGGACGTTGAAGTCCACGCGGACCAGTACCCGCTTGCCTTTTACGTCGATGTCGTCGATTGTCTTTTTGCTGAGTAAGCTCATGTTCAGTGCACTCCTTTAAACAAAATGGTGGATTGTGAAAGTTTGCACAAATTACCACCTACAATTGTATAACAGATAGCCGCCCTTTTCAAGCCAAATTTTGTGAAAAGGGCAAAGGATTTTCGCTTTTTTCCCAAGGTGAGAGAATCCCCCGCCGGTTTTGGGCATTCTGCCAGTCCGGCGGGGGGATTTTTCCTCATTTCCCGGTGTCACTCCGGGGCTTTCATGCTTTCCACCATGCTGATGTTCTTCAGCTTCCGGTACATCACCAGGTTCACCAGGGCGCTGAAGAGGAAGGTCAAAAGGGCGCTGTACACATAGCTGGGCCAGTAGACCACCCGCCCGAACATGACCATGTCCACCTCTGCGGTGCGTATGACGAACTGGTGCAGGCCCATGCCCAAAAGGAGCCCCAAGCCTGTGCCCATAAGGGTCAGCAGCACCGTCTCCCGGTAGATATAGGCTGAGACCTCCCGGTCGTAGAAGCCCAGCACCTTGATGGTGGCCAGCTCCTTCTCCCGCTCGGTGATGTTGATGTTGGTCAGGTTGTACAGCACCACAAAGGCCAAAAGCCCTGCGGAGATGATCAGCACCACCACAATGGAGTTGATGCCCTGGATGCTGTTTTGGAAGCTCTCGGAAAGGGTGTTGGTGAACTGGGCAGTCATCACGTCCCGGCATCGGAGCAGCTTCTCCCCCAGGGCCGACTGCTCCTGGGAGGAGATGTCCTCGGGAAGCTTGCACAACAGGGAGTTTGCCTCCATCTCCTTCCCAAAGGCCTCCCGGTACATCTGGGGGGAGAGGTAGATGTAGTGGTAGACATAATTTTCGCAGATGCCGGTGATGGTCAGCTGAGTCTGGTTGCCGTCGGCGTCCTCCAGGGTGATGGTGTCCCCCTCTTTCCAGCCCTGGCGCTCGCAGAGCTTCTCGGTGACGATCACCGCGTCCTCGTCAAAGGGGACTTCTTCCCCGCCGGTGCGGTGGCGGAACAGGAAGTAGTCCTCCATGGCCTCCGGGTCCTGGGGCACAAAGAGAACGGCGCTGTCCGCGGGCTTGTTCTTGCCTGGGACCACGTCCATCTCCTGCTGCATGGCCGGCAGGGAGCCGGCAATCTGTTCGGGGTCCTCCAAAATCTCCTGGAGGTCCCTGCCCTCCAGGGCGCCGGCGTCCCGCAGGCCCAGGGTCAGGCCGTACTGGTTCAGCTCGTCGTACTGGAGGGACACAATGTCCGAGATGGAGTCCCGTATGCCAAAGCCCGTCACCAGCAGGGCGGTGCACCCGGCGATGCCCACAATGGTCATGAAGAAGCGCTTCTTGTAGCGGAACAGGTTCCGGGCGGTGACCTTGTGGGTGAACTTTAAGCGCTTCCACAGGGGGGTGACCCGCTCCAGCAGGATCCGCTTGCCGGCCTTGGGGGCCTTGGGCAGCATCAGCAGGGCCGGCGCCTCCCGCAGCTCCGCCCAGCAGGCGCTGAGGGTGACCCCCAGGGTGCAGGCGATCATGGAGAGGGAAGAGGCCAGGGCAAAGGGCACGTTAAAGGGGGTGAGGGCCTTGGGCACGTCGTACATGATGTTGTAGGCGTTGATGATGATCTGCGGAAACAGCCAGCTGCCCACCGCCAGCCCCGCGGCGCTGCCCAGGACGCTGGCCAGGGCGGCGTACACCAGGTATTTCGCGGCGATCTTCGCCGGGGAATACCCCAGGGCCTTCAGGGTGCCCACCTGCTGGCGCTCCTCCTCCACCATGCGGGTCATGGTGGTCAGGGCCACCAGGGCCGCCACCAGGAAGAAGAACAGGGGGAACACCGTGGCAATGGCGGCGATCTTGTCCGCGTTGGAGTCGTAGCTGGAAAAGCTCACGTTGTCCTGCCGGGTGTAGACCAGCCACTGGCCCTCCTCGATGTCCCGGATCTGGCTCTCGGCGTCTTTGAGCTCCTCCTCGGCGTCGGCGAATTGCTCCTGGGCCTCGGCTAGGCCTTCGTTGTACTCGGCCCAGCCGTCCTCCAGCTCCTTTTTGCCCTCTTCCAGCTCCTTTAAGCCGTCGTCGTGCTGGGCCTGGGCGTCGTACAGCTGGGCCTCGGCGCTGGCAAACTCCGCCTGGGCCGTCTGGATGCCCTGCTGCAGTTGGGTGTAGCTCTGGTCCAGCTGGGCGCGGCTGCTGTTCAGGGTGGCCTGCTGGCTCTCCAGGTTCTGCCGCTGGGCGGTGACCTGTGCCTGGTTTGCGTCCAGCTCCTCCTTGGCGGCCAGGTACTGCTGGTTCCCCGCCTCGTACTGGGCCAGGCCTTCCTCATACTGGGCCAGGCCCGCCTCGTACTGGGCGGAGCCCTCCTCCCAGGCGGCCAGGGCAGAGACCGTGTCCATCCCCTGGGCCGCCAGGGCGTTCAAGCCCTCCTTCAGGGACGCGAACTCCCCGGCCAGCTCCGGCATGGCCTGCTCCAGCTGGGCGATGAGCGCCAGCGCCCCCCTGTCGGAGGTGTCCCCGGCGGGCAGGCCCCCTTGGGCCGCCGCGGCGAACAGAGCCTCCTTGCCCTGGACGAGGCCGTCCAGCTGGGCCTTCGTCTGGTCCAGCTGGGCCTTGGAGGCGTCCAGCTCCCCTTTGGCGGTGTCCAGCTGGGCCTTGGTGGCGGCCAGGGTCTCCCCGGTGGGGGCCAGCTGGGCGTAGCCCTCGTCCAGCTGGGCCTGGGCGCGGTCCAGCTGGGCCCGGCCCTGGGCGATCTGGGCCTGGCCGCTGTTCACCTGGGCATAGCCATTGTTGATCTCCTGCTGGGCCGCAGCGGTCTGGCTCTCAAAGCTTGCCCGCTGGCTCTCAAGCTCCGCCCAGCCGCTGTCGATCTCCGCCTGGGCGTCCTCCAGCTCCCGCTGGGCGTCTTCCAGCTCCTGCTCGCCCTCCTCCAGCTCCTGTTTGGCTTCGGCCAGTTCCTGTTCCGCCTCTGCCCTTTCCTGTTCGTACTCATCCCAGGCCTTGTCCACTTCGGCCTGGGCCTCGTCTACCAGCTCCTCATGGCGGATCTGGGAGCGTTCCTCCCCCAAAGGTTCCAAGGCGTCGGTGACGGCGGCCACCGCATCCCCGTACTCCTGGAAGAAGGCGTCCAGGTCCGCCGTGCCGGCCACCGCCAGGTAAAAGGCGGTGAAATAGTCCATGTCAAAGCTCTCCGGCGCGGCGTAGGCCACCAGGTCCAGGGCGCCGCTGCCGGCGGTGGTGCTCTCGTTCTCCATGGAGAAATAGGCGGCGCTCTTCACCGTCCCCACCACCGTAAAGGACTTGGGCAGCCCCTCGGACTCCTCGCCGTCCGGGTCCTGGACCAGGGTCTGGCCGATCCAGTCCTCCTCGCCGCCGAAGGATTTGCTCGCCACCACCACGCACTCCCCGGCCTTTTCCGGCATCCGCCCCTCCACCAGGGTCAGCTGGTTTAGGTAGTTTTCCCCCTGGGGGGAGGCGTCCTCCGGCAGGCTGTGCATACGGGTGGTGTAGTTGCGGGGCTCCTCCCCCTGGGTGGTCAGGACCAGGTCGGTGTCGTAGACGGGCATGACGGCCTCCACGCCCTCCACCGCCTCCAGTGCCTGGATGTCCTCCTGGGTCAGGCCCAGTGTGGAGAGGACCCGGACGTCGTACAGCCGGGCCTCGTCGCAGTAGGCGTCGGCGGAGATGCGCATGTCCACCGGCGAGGACAAAAGCCCCGCCAAAAACCCCACGCCCAGCCCCGTAATGGCCACGATGGCCAAAAACCGGGAGAGGGAGCCCCGTATGGTGCGCAGCACGTTTTTCACAAAAGCTCTGTTCACGGCTCTCACCACTCAATCTCCTCCACCGGGGCGGGGTGGAGGTTTACTTCGTTGGAGATGGCCTTGCCGCTGCGGATGCGGATCACCCGGTCCGCCATGGCGGTCAAGGCGCTGTTGTGGGTGATGACGATCACGGTGCGGCCGGTGTTCCGGCAGGTGTCCTGCAGCAGGGCCAGCACGGCCTTGCCCGTGTTGTAGTCCAGGGCGCCGGTGGGCTCGTCGCACAGGAGGATCTTGGGGTTTTTCGCCAGGGCCCGGGCAATGGCCACCCGCTGCTGCTCCCCGCCGGAGAGCTGGGCCGGAAAGTTTTTCAGCCGTTCCCCCAGGCCCACCTCGGCCAGGGTCTGCCGGGCGTCCAGGGGGTCCTTGCAGATCTCCCTGGCCAGCTCCACGTTTTCCAAGGCGGTCAGGTTCTGCACCAGGTTGTAAAACTGGAACACAAAGCCCACGTCATACCGGCGGTAGGCGGTCAGCTGTTTTTTGCTGTACCCGCTGATCTTGTTGCCGTCCAGGAGGATCTCCCCCTCGTCGCAGGTGTCCATGCCGCCCAGCATGTTCAGCACAGTGGTCTTCCCGGCGCCGGAGGGTCCCACGATCACGCAGAACTCCCCCTCTTCCACGAAAAAATTCACGTGGTCCGCCGCAGCGATGCGGTTTTCCCCCATGGTGTAGTACTTGCACACGTCGTGAAACTCAATGAAATGCGCCATTCGCGACCCCCTCTTTCCAGAGCGGGGCCCAGTCCGGCCCCGCTGCACTCACAGCCAGTATAGGCCCCTGTTGTGAAGGGCCTTCAAATAAAATGTAAACAAATTGTGTTCCTTTTCACAGGAACTCCGAGCCCGGGTGGGCGGCCTTGGCGGCGGCCCAGTCAAAGGCCCGCAGCTCCCCCGAGCAGGAGAGCTCCGGGAAGTCCCACTGGCGCAGCACCTCAAAAGTCCCCACGGCCACGGAGTTTGCCAGGTTCAGGCTGCGGAATCCCCCCAGCATGGGGATGCGCACGCACTGGTCCGGGTGGGCGAACAAAAGCTCCTCCGGCAGCCCAGCGGACTCCTTCCCAAACACCAGGTAGCACCCGTCGGGGTAAGAGGCGTCCGTGTAGCGGCGCTGAGCCTTGGTGGAGAAAAAGAAGAAGCTGCCCCGGTTTTTTTCAAAAAATTCGGGAAGGCTCTCATATGTGGAGAGGTCCAGATAGGGCCAGTAGTCCAGCCCGGCGTGGCGGAGTTTTTTGTCCTCCAGCCGGAAGCCCATGGGCCCCACCAGGTGCAGGGCGGCGCCGGTGACGGCGCAGGTGCGGGCGATGTTCCCCGTGTTCTGGGGGATCTCAGGCTCCACAAGGACGATGTTCAGGTTGGGCACGGCGCCCACCGCCTTTCATAGGGTTTTAAAGGATTTTCCAAGACCGCCGCCTCGCCCTGCGGCGGAATAAATAGGGAGGGCTCAGGGAATGCTGAACAGGACGGCAGCGTTGCGGCTTGTCAAATGGATTTTCAAAGTTTGGAGGTTTCAAAAGATGGTGAAGCAGACGATGAACGTGGCAAAGGGCATCGGCATGGGGGTGCTGGCCGGGGCGGCCGTGGCGGTGGTCAGCAGCAAGGTGATGAACGGCGGCCACCGCAAGGCCGGGCACATGCGCAAAAGCGCCAGCAAGGCCATGCACTCGGTGGGCAACCTTATCGGCGACGTGGAAAAAATGCTCCGCTGACCGGCGGCGCCGGGGCGCGCCCCCCTTTCCCGCCATGACCGCACCGGGCCGGGCAGGCCCCCTTGGGGGCAGGCCCGGCCCCTGCTTTCTACATATTTAGTATACCACGCTCCCGGGCAAAAGAAAACAGACAGGTGTTGCCCTGTCTGTCGGTTTCTATGTCACGTGTCGCAAAAGCAGCCCCGTTCGCCCTGGGGGCCCACCACCCGGATCCGGCAGCCGGGGGAGGGGGCTTGCCGTCCCGCCGCCTGGCACTTGAGGGCCAGGCCCCGGGCGGGGTCCTGGTCGTAGCAGTAGCACAGCCGGTTGCAGCACCCCTGAGAGGCCGCGAACCACTTGCAGGCCCCGGTGCCCGTGCAGTGGCGGATGGAGTCCTCCCGGTCGATATAGGCCTGGGCCACGGCGCCCCCGGCGTGGTACTCCCCGTTGCTGATGAGGATGTGGGCGGCGCTCATGTCCGCGAACAGGTTGCTGTAACCGCTGGCGGTGCCGTGGTGGGGGGCCTTTAAAATGTAGTAGCCGTCGTAGAGCTGGTCCATGATCTCCGCCATGGTCTCGGGGGTGGCGTCCCCGGTCATGAGGATGTCCTGCTCGCTGGGGGCGCCTTGCCGCAGGTTGTGGAACACCACCGAGGCCCCGTTCACCCCGGCAGAGTAGGCCCCGGCGTACAGGGGGTCCTGCAGAAGCTCCCGGGCGTCGTGGGCCTCTGAGGAGAGGTTCAGGTCCTCCCGCAGGGCCTCCAGGTCCTCCAAGAGCCGGTCCAGGTGTTCCAAGAGGGCCCGGCGCTTTTCCGGCAGCTCCCGCCCGGACGCGGAAAAGGCCTCGCCGCACCGGCGGTACACGGTGAGAAACTCCTCCTTCAGGGCCATAAACCGCTGGAAGCTCTCCGGCTGGAAGGGGGAGGAGAACAGCACGTTCAGCTGCTCCAGGGCGTAGCCCAAAGCGGGGTCGAAGGGATAGTTTTCCACCCGGGGCCAAAGGGCCTGGTAGTCCACCCCGTCGAAGTGGAACCGGTCCCCGGCCCCCAGGGTGAAGATCCGGTCGGCTCCCAGCTGCCTCTCCAGGGCCCGAAAGGCCCGCACGCACCAGGTGTTCACCTGGAAGGAGTCGCTCTGGGGCGGCAGGAACAGGTAGGCGAACAGGGCGAACTCCAAAAGCTGGGGGGAGCCCCGCTGGTCCAAAGGGGTCCTGGGCAGGAACACCCGGGAAAAATACCCCGGCCGGCTCTCCAAAAGCTTTTGGAAGCCCCACAGGTGGTCCCGGTGGTAGTGGGTCAGCAGGAAAAACCGGTCTGTGGCGAAGTCGTAGCGGCCGGCCACTTTTTGGAGCCACTCCTCCAGGGGCACGTCCCCCTCCCGGAGCTTCTGGCTCAGGCTGCCGCAGTCCACCATGAGGATGCTCCGGTCCCGGCCGCCCAGGACCACGCACTCCCCGTACTCCATGTTCACAAGTTCCAGCCACTCCATGCAGGGTGCCTCCTTTCCCTTACGGTTCCAACAGGGGAGCGCCCGGCTCCTCGGGGGCGTCCCCTTCCGGCTTCTGGTAGAGCACGCCGTCGTAGTATTTGCCGTCCTTCCACTCCCCGTCGAAGACGATAGCCCCGGAGCTGTCAAACTCCGTGCCCCGGCCGTTGGGCTTGCCCTGGTCCCAGCCGCCGTAGTAGACGAGGTTCCCCTCCCGGTCAAAGGCGGAGCCCACCCCGGTGGGTTGGCCGTCCAGCCACTTGCCCACAAAGACCGTCCCCGCGTCCTGGTCGTAGGAGACCCCGGCGCCCTGTTTTTTCCCGTTTTCCATGCGCCCCCCGTAGCGGAGGTTCCCCGCCTGGTCGAACAGGGAGACAAACTCTCCCGGGGCGCCCTCCTTCCAGCGGGAGATGTGCAGCACGTGATCCTTCTCCCGGAAGGACACGCCGAGGCCGTCCTTCTTGTCCTCTTTCCAGAAGCCCGCGTAGCACAGGCTTCCGTCCTTGTAGTAGTAGGAGCCAAAGCCCTCCCGCTTGCCGTTGCGGAACTCCCCTTCGTAGGCGGTGGCGCCTCCGGGCCGCTGGGTCCGCACCAGCCCGGAGCCCTCCTCCGCCGGGAGGGCGGCCGGGGCCTGCTGGGCGGCGGCCCGGGCCCGCTTCAGGATCTCCCGGTCCTCCGGGTCCTGGGGCTCGCCCTCCCGGGGCTTTTCCTCCCCGGCGGGGGCGGCCTCCTCTTTCGGGGCCTCGTCTTCACTGGGCTCTTTTTCCCCGGCGGAGGCGGTCTCCTCTTTCGGGGCCTCGTTTTCACTGGGCTCTTTTTCCCCGGCGGAGGCGGCCTCCTCTTTCGGGGCCTCGTCTTCACTGGACTCTTTTTCCCGGGCGGGGGCGGCCTCTTCCGGGGCCTCATCCCCGCTGGGCTCTTTTTCTCCGGCGGGGGCGGCCTCCGGCTTTTCGGCCGGGGGCTCCAGGCGGGCGTACTCTTCCAGGGAGGTGAAGGCGATGCCCGGAGCCTCGTCCTCCTCCGGCCCCAGGGAGCCCTCCCGGACCTCCCAGGCGGGCAGGAGCATCACCGTGCCCCCCTCCAGCTGGGCGGCGGTCTCCCACCGGGCCTGGGCCTCCTCTTGGGGGCAGTAGCAGAACACCCCCTCCTGGGTGGAGACCAGCAGCTGGGGCTCCCCAAAGCGGGCGTTTTCCAAGCTCTGTTCCGCCGTGCCCTCTCTATAGGGGACAGGGGAGAGCATGGTGGATTGATAGCGCTTGCGGGCCGGGTCCCAGTCGAAGCGCTCGATGGAGTCGTCGGAGGCCACGGGCTTAAAGATCACCTGGGCGGCCCGGCTGTCCCAGGGCTCATAGTACTCGGATTTGAGCCACAGGTGCTCCCTGTCGAAGAACATCCGGCTCTTGATGACCCCTTGGAAATCCCGGGTCACCACCAGGTAGCCCCCCCGCTGGTCGAAGGCCTCCTCCAGGGCCAGGGTTTTGGACCCGGCCGGGCGCACGGTCTTGCGCCAGAAGCAGCCGCTCCGCCCCAGCTTGCCCTGAAGCCTGCCCGAAAAGCCCCGGATGCCCTCCTTTTTCCCCACCCGGACAGGCTTACGCCCGCCGGCGAAAAAGCCCTCCCGGGCCTGGGCCAGTTCCCCGTGGAGAAAGTCCAGCCCGTCCCGGGGGAGGAAACAGACGGAGTACACGTTCCGGGCCAAAAGGCTGGAGCTTATGGCGTTGCTCATTGGGGTGGTGGTAATGGTGCTTTTCATGGTTACGCTCCCGTGATTTCAGTAAAGGATTCCGCGCCGCTGTCCCGCACATTATAGCATATTTTTGGAGGATCGCAAAGAAAAAGGAAAAAACACTGGGGGAAAATTTTCCAGATCCCGGTTTTTGTGGTATACTGAAAGCCAAGAGTAAATCCGCGCGCTCCCGGCGGGGGGCGCGGGGGAAAGGAAGGCGCGCCCATGGATATGCGAGAGCTGTGGAACACCCTGCTCCGGGGCCTGGCGGGGTTTGCCGGGGACCTGGCGCTGGCGGCCCTGATCTTCTTCGGGGGGTGGTTTTTGGCCCGGCTGGCGGCCCGGCTGACGAAAAAGGCCATCTCCAAAGGAAAGGTGGACGCCCTGGCCGCCGGGTTCATCGGCTCCCTGGTGAAGTCGGTGGTGCTGGTGGCGGCGGGGGTCAGCGCTGTGGCCCAGCTGGGGGTGAACATCACCTCCCTGGTGGCGGCCCTGGGCGCCGCGGGCCTGACGGCCAGCTTCGCCCTCCAGGGCAGCCTCTCCAACCTGGTCAGCGGCATCCAGGTCATCTTCACCAAGCCCTTCGCCATGGGGGACTACCTCTCCTTCGGCGCCTACGAGGGCACCGTGAAGAAAATCGAAATCCTCACCACCACCCTCTCCACCTTCGACAACAAGGAGGTGGTCGTCCCCAACTCCATGATCACCAGCGACGTGGTGGTGAATTTCACCAGCAGCGGCACCCGCCGGCTGGACCTCTCCTACGGGGTTTCCTACCGGGCGGACCTGAAAAAGGCCAAGGGGATCCTGGAGGCCCTGGTGGGGGAGGACCCCCGGGCCTTCCGGGACCCGGCGCCCCTGGTGGCCGTGGGGGAGCTCAAGGAGAGCTCTGTCACCCTGGTGTGCAAGGTCTGGTGCAAGGCGGAGGACTACTGGCCCCTCTATTACCACCTCCAGGAGGCGGTGAAAGAGGCCTTCGACCGGGAGGGTGTCTCCATCCCCTATCCCCAGCTGGACGTCCATCTGGACGCCAGGCCAGGCGCCGGACAATAAAAAAGGGGAGGGGCGGCGCGGCCGCCCCTCCCTTCGCTTTTCCCCCCAGGTCCTCAGCCCGCCCCCTCCAGCTGGGCCCCGGGATAGTAGTGGGCGAGGATCTCCCGGTAATCCGCCCCCTGTTCCGCCAGGAAAGCGGCCCCGGCCTGGCTCATGCCCACCCCGTGGCCCCAGCCCCGCACCGTAAACCGGAACACCCCCTCCTCATACTCCCAGGTAAACCAGGCGCTGCGCAGGCCAAAGGCTGTTCGCGCCTCCTCCCCGGACACGGCCTTTCCCCCCACCAGGACGGAGGACGCATAGCCCGAGGGGGCGGTCTCCCCCTCTTGGAGCCACCCCTCCTCCGGCCCGGAAAAGTCCAGCCCCTCCCCCCAGGCGGCGGTGGCGGCGGCTTTCAGCTCCCCGGCTGTCAGCGCCGCTGTGGAGAGATACCCCGGGGCGAAGGCGTCCCCGGGGCTTGCCGCCTGCCGCAGGGTGGGCAGGTCCTGCCCCCAGACGGTCTGGGCGGATTCAGTGTTCCCCCCGGAGATGGCGAAAAAGGCGGCGCAGATGGGCTCCCCCTCCCAGGTGAGTAGTTCCCCTTCCACAGCGGCGGCAGCCTCCTGAAGCTTTTCGTAGCGCCCGGAAAAGTCCTCTCCCCAGCGCTCCTCCAGGGCGGACCGGGGCACGTACACCAGCCACTGGGAGCTGTCGCAGGCAAAATCCGCCTGGCCGCCGGGGTTCTGGGCGCGCTGGTAGGAGTAAAAGGTGTACAGGGCCACCGCCTGGGCCTTCAGGGCCTCCAGGGGGGCGGAAAGGTCCATCTCGCAGGCCAGGGCCGCCGGGAGAAATTCCTCCGCCGTCACCGAAAAGGTCTCCCCGGTGGCGGCGTCGTACAGGGTGAACACATCCCCCTCCGGGGAGGCCTCGGGCAGGAGGCGGCTCTCCAAAAAGCCCTGGGCCCCCTCTCCGGCGGAGCTGGGGACGGGGAAGGGGGAAGGGGAGGGGGAAGCAGGGCCCCCCAGCTGATAGGCCCCGTACACCGCCGCGGGGGCCAGGGTGAACGCCCCGTAGAGGGCCAGGGCCAAAAGGAGCGGAAAGTACAGCCGTTTCAATCGCTTTTTTGTCATGAGGACACCTTCCTTTTTGCATGAAAGAGAATTTTAAAATGCAAAAAACTTCGCTTTTTTAGAGAAAAACCCGCGAAAATACAATTTTTCTAAAGCTGCCTTGCAAAAATACGTTGACTTTCCGCCTGTTCCGGAGTACAATCAAACACAATCACCATTTTGCGAGAAAGGGAAGGGAAGCGCCCATGGAACGGCTGAACAACGAAGCGCCCGGCAGCACCACCATCCAGGAACTGTGCGAGGAATACAAGCGCAACAACGTGATCACCAAGGAGGAGTACGAGACCCACCGGGTCAAGCGGGGCCTGCGCAACGCCGACGGCACCGGGGTCATGGCGGGGCTCACCCACGTGTGCAACGTCCACGGCTACCTTATCGCCGACGGGGAAAAAATCCCCGACAAGGGGACGCTCACCTACCGGGGCATCGACATCGAGGACATCGTCCGGGGCTGCGAGGGGGAGGGCCGCTTCGGCTTTGAGGAGGTGGCCTGGCTCCTGATTTTCGGCCACCTGCCCACCCGCCGCCAGTACGACAGGATACGCCGCCTGCTCTTTGAAAACCGGGAGCTGCCCGAGTACTTCCCCGAGGACATGATCATCAAAGCACCCTCGAAGAATATCATGAACAAGCTGGCCCGGTCGGTTTTGGCCCTCTACTCCTACGACGACAGCCCGGACGACCAGTCCCTGGAGAATAATATGCGCCAGAGCCTCTCTTTAATCGCCCGGATGCCCTCCATCATGAGCTACGCCTATCAGGTCAAGCGCCGGCACTTTGACAAGGAGAGCATGCTCTTCCACCCCTACGACCCCAGCCACTCCACCGCCGAGGCCATCTTGAACGCCCTGCGCCCCGACCGGCAGTTTACCCAGGAGGAGGCGCGGCTTCTGGACCTGCTCATGATGCTCCACGCGGAGCACGGGGGCGGCAACAACTCCACCTTCACCACCCGGGTGCTCACCAGCGCCGGGACGGACATCTACTCGGCCATCGGGGCGGCGGTGGGCTCCCTAAAGGGCTTTAGGCACGGCGGGGCCAACCACCGGGTGCGCATGATGATGGACGATTTGATGACCCAGGTGGAAAACTGGGAGGACGAGGACCAGGTGGAGGCCTACCTGGAGAAGGTCCTCCGAGGGGAGGCCTGCGACGGCAGCGGGCTCATCTACGGCATGGGCCACGCCATCTACACCCTGTCGGACCCCCGGGCGGTGATCTTAAAAGAAAAGGCCCGGGGCCTGGCGGCGGAAAAGGGGTTCGGGGAAAAGCTGGCCCTCTACGAGACCGTGGAGCGCTTGGCCCCGGCGGCCTTCAAAAAGGTCACGGGGAAAGAAAAGGTGATCTCCGCCAACGTGGATTTCTATTCCGGCCTGGTCTACGAGATGCTGGGCATTCCCGAGGACCTGTACACCCCTATGTTCGCCGTCAGCCGCATCGCCGGATGGTGCGCCCACCGCATCGAGGAGCTGACCACCGGCGGCCGGATCATGCGCCCGGCCTACCGCGCCCTGCCTGTAAACCAAAAGTATGTCCCCCTGGACAAGCGCTGACCCTTTTCCAGGTGCGTGACCGCGCGGGACAAGTCGCGGGGGCTGCGCCCCGGGCATGACGCGCTGTCGCTCGTTTCACTCGCTCTCTACTGTGATGGGATAAAGCGATGGCGCGGTTGCTGCCTTTTTGCAAAACGCTAGTTTCCCGCCCGCCAAAAGCTTGCGTAGGACGACCCCGCCCTTGCCGAAGGCAAGAAGGCGGCTTGTCCAGCCCGGCCACGGGCCCGCCCT
>CALWIE010000027.1 GCA_944380625.1 uncultured Clostridia bacterium | reverse complement strand
GCCAAATCCAGGAGCTTGTTCACCATGGCGATGTCGATGCCCGCCGGGCAGGGGGCGCAGTGGCCGCAGTAGGTGCACTGGCCGGAATAGGCGTGGCGGGGGGCCCTGGCCAGGGCGGTGGCGTAGTCGAGCTCCTCTTCGGTGGCGGTCTCATAGGCCACAGCGGCGTCCACGTGCTCCGGCGTGTCGTACCCTGCCAGGACGCTGGCCACCGCCGGGCGGGTCAGGGCGTAGTGGATGCACTGCACCGGGGTCAACGCCACCCCGAAGGGGGAGGTCTTGGCGTCGAACAGCCGCCCTCCGGCGTACCCCTTCATCACCGTGATGCCCACGCCCCGCTGCTCGCACAGCTTGTACAGCTCGGCCCGCTCCGGGTTCATGCCGTCCAGGCCCTCGGCATAGGTCTCCGCCTGGAAGTAGGCGTCTAAATCGTCGTTTTCCGGCAGCAGGTCGAAGGCCGGGTTCACGCTGAACAGCAGCATCTCCACCTCCCCGGAAAGTACCGCCAGCTTGGCGGTCTTGGGGTTGTGGGTGCTCATACCGATGTGCCGGATGACCCCCTTGGCCTTTTGCTCCTTCACATAGGGGAGCAGGGGCCCTTCGAACACCTTGCGGAAGTCCTCCTCCGTGTCCACAAAGTGGATCATGCCCAGGTCGATGTAGTCGGTTTGCAGGCGGCGGAGAAGGTCCTGAAAGGCGGGCTCCACAGCGGAAAGCTCCTTGTTGCGGACATACTGTCCCCTCTCCCAGGTGGACCCAAAGTGCCCCTGGATGATCCACTTCTCCCGGTGTCCCCGCAGGGCGTTGCCGATTTTGGTGCGGACCTCCGGGTTGGACATCCAGCAGTCTAAAATGTTGATGCCCTGTTCCTCGCACCGGCGTATGACGGCGGTGACCTCCTCCTGGTTATGGCGTTCCAGCCACTCGGCCCCCAGGCCGATCTCGCTGACCCTGAGCCCAGTGTTCCCCAACGGGCGGTAGCGCATACATCTCTCCCCTTTTCCTGCCGCGGCGCCGCCGCAGCTTACTTTTATAGGGCCATTGTAGCACAGGGTGCGCCGTATTTCCACAGGGAGTTCGCAGGCGCAAATGTAAATTTATCGTGAAGGCCGCCCCTGCCGGTTGAAAATTCCCCCGGCCATACGGTATACTAGAAGTGCTATGTGAAAGGATGTGTTTTTGTTGCTGTTTCAAAAATTCCAGCAATTCATGTACGGCCGCTATGGCGGGGACAAGTTCAGCCTTTTCCTCCTGGCGGCGGCCATTGTGTTCTCCCTTTTCGGGGGTTTTTTCTGGCCCCTCGCCCTGGTGGCGGACGCCCTGCTGCTCTACACGGTGTTTCGCATGTTCTCCCGGAACTACGCCGCCCGCCAGCGGGAGTACCAGGCCTTTATGAAGGTCTGGGGCCCGGTGGAAAACTGGCTGCGCTTTCAGGCCCGCCGGTTTAAAGACCGGAAAACCTACAAATACTTCCGTTGCCCCTCCTGCAAGCAGCAGCTGCGGGCCCCCCGGGGCCGGGGGAAAATCCAGGTCACCTGCCAAAACTGCCGCAATGTGTTCACCACAAAGACCTGAAAAAGGCCCGAAAAACAAAAAAACTGGGGCTTGCCCAGCTTGAAAAAGGAGGAGTTCGTATGCGTCTGCGGGACATTGGCATGAGCCTGCGGGACGAAAAAAAGGTGCTGCGCAACGGCATGATCCTGCTGGGGTTTGCCGCGCTGCTGGTGCTGCTGCTGCTAAAACTGGATCTGGTCTGGGCGGCGGTGACCGCTGTGGCGGGCACGGTGGCCCCTGTGTTTTACGGCATTGTGGTGGCCTATATCCTCAACGTATTCGTCCACTTTTTCGAGGACGTGGCCTTCAAGCCCTTTGAAAACTCCAAGTCCAAGCTGTGGGCCAGGGCTCGCAGGCCCTTGGCCATCACCCTGGCGTACCTGCTGGTGGCCCTGGTCATCCTGTTCATCGCCTGCTTCATTATCCCCGGGCTCATTGAGTCCATGGGGATCCTGGCGGACACCGTCCAGCAGACGGCCCCCGTCTACGTGAACAACGCCCTCGCCTGGCTGAACAAGTTCGCCACGGAAAACGACCTGGCCTTTATCCAGGATTTCCTCCGCAGCTTCAACTGGGGGGACTTCCTGGCCCGCTTCAGCGAGCTGGCCCAAAGCTTCTTCTACTCCCTGGTGGGGGTCACCATCAACGTGGCCTCGGGCGTTTTCGCGGCAATCATGGGCTTTATCTTCTCCGTCTACATGCTGGCGGGCAAGGAGAAGCTCCTGCGGGGGGTGAAGTCCGTTATTTTGGCCTTTCTGCCCCGGGGCCTGGCCCACAAGCTGGGCCAGGTGGGCTCCCTGACCAACCGGGTGTTTTTCAACTTCATCCGGGGCCAGCTGACCGAGTGCGTCATCCTGGGCGCCCTCTGCTATCTGGGGATGAACCTTTTGCGCCTGGACTACGCCCTGCTGATTTCCTCGGTGGTGGCTCTGGGCGCCCTGGTCCCCATTTTGGGGGCCTACATCGGCGCGGCGGTGGGCGTGGTAATCCTCCTGCTGGTCCACCCCATCGACGCCCTGATCTTCCTCATCTTCCTGCTGGTCCTCCAGCAGGTGGAGGGAAACATGATCTACCCCCGGGTGGTGGGCTCCTCCATCGGCCTGCCTCCCCTTTGGACCCTGTTCGCGGTGGTCTTCTGGGGCGGCGTGCTGGGCATCCCCGGGATCCTTTTCGGCACCCCCCTCACCGCAGTGCTCTACCGGCTGTTCCGCTCCTCGGTGCGCAACCGCCTGCGCGCCCGGGAGATCGACCCCAAAAACCCGGCCCTCCTCTCCCAAGACCCGGAAACTCCCTCCGAACCCTAACCGAGCCGTGGCCGGCCAGGACGAGTCGCGTAGTCGCTCGCTTACGCTCCGCTCTCTACAGTGGGTGGCTAGAGCAGCGGCGCGGTTGTTGCTTTTTCTGTAAAACAGCAGTTTCCTACTCGCCGGAAGTTTGCGTAGGACGACCCCGCCCTTGCTGCAAGTTTTACGTAGGATAGGTGACTTGCCGAACGAACGTGAGGCCAGACACCAGCCGCCCCCTGCAAGTTCATATAGGATGGGAGAATTGCGGTTCCGCGCAGCGGAATGGGGGTTTTGTAAACCCCCAAGCGATTCTCCTAGGTGACTTGCCGAACGAACGTGAGGCCAGGCACCGGCCACGGGCCCGCGGTTATGCGGGTTCCAGGGCGATGAGCCCGGTGCGGGCGATCTCCCGGACGCCCAGGGGGCGCAGCAGGTCCAGCAGGGTCTCGCATTTCTCGTGGGCCCCGGCGTATTTGAGGGTGACAGTGGACCGGGACACGTCGGCCACCTCCGCCTTCATTAGGGCGGCGATCTCGTTGATGCGGGGAAGCGTCTGGGCGTCGCAGGCCACCTTCACCAGAAGCAGCTCCGCAGAGACCGCCTCCTGTCCCAGGGAGCGCACCTTGATGACGGGAATCAGCTTGTTGAGCTGCTTTTCCACCTGCTCTAAAATATGGTCGTCCCCCTGGCCCACAATGGTCATGCGGGACATGGCGGGGTCCTCGGCGGTGCTCACCGCCAAGCTGTCGATATTGTAGCCCCGGCGGGCAAACAGGCTGACCACCTTAGAGAGCACGCCGGGTTGGTTTTCCACCAGGACAGACAACGTGTACTTCACAGCCTGCCCTCCCTTCTTTTCGTTTTACACCGAGGGTGTCTCGGGGTCCACCCGGCACACCAGCACATAGGGCCGGGGAGAGAGGAGCATCTCCCGGGCCAGCTCTTCCGCCTCCCGGTTGCTCTTAGCCAGTGCCGCCGGGATGCCATAGGCCTTGCACAGGGCCACAAAGTCCGGGTTGCCGTCCATGTGGGTGGCGATGTGCCGCCGGGCGTAGTGGGCGTTTTGGTACTCCCGCACCATGCCCAGGCGGCGGTTGTCGAACACCACCACCTTCAGGGGCGCGTGAGAGGCCGCCACCGTGGCCAGCTCGCACAGGCTCATCTGGAAAGCCCCGTCCCCGCAGATGGCCAGCACCTGGCGCCTGGGCTTTGCCAGCTTCGCCCCCAGGGCCGCCGGCAGGGCGTAGCCCATGGTGCCCAAGCCGCCGCTGGTTAAAAACCGCCCCTCTTTTTGGGTGAAGTTGATGGCCGCCCAAATCTGCCCCTGGCCCGGGTCGGCGGTGAGGATGGCGTCTTCCTCCATCATCTTGGAGAGGGCCCGGATAAAGGAGCGGGGCTCCACAGCGTCCTCCCGGTCCTCCCCCCGGGGGGTAAACTCCCGCTTGTAGCGGAGCACACGGTCCACCCAGGGCTGGCAGGAGACAGGCTCCACCTTTTCCGCCAGGGCGGAGAGCACCTGCTTTACGTCCCCCACAATGGGCACGTCCACCCGCATGTTCTTGCCGATCTCCGCCGGGTCGATGTCGATGTGGATGATCTTGGCCTGGGCGGCCACCTGGTTGGGCAGGGCGATGGCTCTGTCCCCCACCCGGGCCCCGCACAGGACGATCAGGTCCGCCTCACCAATGGCCCGGTTGGCATAGCTGCGGCCGTAGCGGCCGATCAGCCCCAGGTACACCGGGGAGTCCATGGGCATGACCCCAATGCCCATCATGGTGGAGACGATGGGGATGCCGCTCTTTGTGGCGAAGGCGGTCATCTCCTCCCGGGCGCCGGAGAGCACCACCCCGCCCCCGCAGCAGATCACCGGGCGCCGCGCCTGGGCAATGGCCTCCAGGGCCCGCTTGATCTGGAGGGGATGGCCCGAAGCCTTGGGCCTGTAGCCGGGGATCTCCGCCCTTTCCGGGTAGGAGAAGGACTCCACCAGGGACTCCTGCACGTCCTCGGGCACATCGATGAGCACCGGCCCCGGCCGCCCTGTGGAGGCGATGTGGAAAGCCTCTTTAAACACCCGGGGCAGCTCCTTGACAGAGGTCACCAGATAGCTGTGCTTGGTGAAGGACTCGCAGGCGCCGGTGATATCCGCCTCCTGGAACACGTCCCGGCCCAGCTGCTCTAAATTCACCTGGCCGGTGATGGCGACCATGGGGATGGAGTCCATATAGGCGGTGGCGATGCCGGTGATCAAATTGGTGGCCCCGGGGCCCGAGGTGGCCACGCACACCCCGGGCCTGCCGCTGGCCCGGGCGTAGCCGTTGGCCATGTGGGCGGCGTTCTGCTCAGAGCGCACCAGCACATGGCGGATGGGGGAATCGTACAAAGCGTCGTAAAAGGGGCAGATGGCAGCCCCCGGATAGCCAAAGAGGATGTCCACCCCCTCGGCCTCCAGGCACTTTACCATGATCTCTCCGCCGGTGAGCACGGTCATCCCTCCTTCACTCAATGGACCGCTGGGCGCAGGCGTTCAGGTCCATGCCCGCGGTGTTTCCC
>CALWIE010000026.1 GCA_944380625.1 uncultured Clostridia bacterium | reverse complement strand
CCGTCAGCACCGTGACCACCCCCCAGTCCAACTCTGTGTGATAAGTAAAAAACGGCCAAGCCATCGGCGTGAGGGGCCGGCCAGCAGAGCCGTGTCCACTGCACCCGCCTGGCGGGCAACAAGGCCGACAACTGGTACCTGCGCCAGTGCCCCAAGGTGCTGGACCTGCCCTTTAAGCCGGGCATCCGCCGGGCCGACCGGGACAACACCATCGACGTGTACATCGGCGACGAGTGCATGGACGTGCTCCGGGACGGCGCCTGGCAGCAGTTCTTCACCGAGCGCCCCGAGGAGTTCACCCGGGAGGAGCGCCGCGCCTGGCTGGATGGCCTTACCGGCGTGGCCCTGGGCAGTGACGCCTTCTTCCCCTTTGGGGACAACATCGAGCGGGCCCACAAGTCCGGTGTGGAGTTCATCGCCCAGCCCGGCGGTTCCATCCGGGACGACAACGTCATCGAGACCTGCGACAAGTACGGCATCGCCATGGCCTTTACGGGTATCCGCCTGTTCCACCACTGATTTCCAAAACCGGAGGAAAGGGGGGCATAGCCCTTGCGCAAAGCCATCTTTTGGGACTTCGACGGCACCCTGACCCTGTCCTACCCCATGTGGACCCAGGCCGTCACCGAGGCGGCCGCGCCCTTTGCCCGGGAGTACGGCCTCACCTTCCAGAAGCTGCGCCCCTTCATGGCCCGGGGTTTCCCCTGGCACCCAGACGGGGACCCCGCCGTGACGGGCGAGGCCTGGTGGGAGGACCGGGTGGAGAAGTTCACCGCCATGTACGAGGGCTTCGGGGTGCCCAAACCCCTGGCGGAGCAGGCGGCCCGGTCCGTGCGGGAGAAGATTCTGGATCCCCGGCGCTACCAGGTCTATCCGGACGCGGCGGCCACGCTGGCCCTGTGCGCCTACAAGGGCTACCGGAACTACCTGCTCTCCGACAATTTCCCGGAGCTGCCGGAGCTTTTGGAAAAACTCTATCTGCGGCAGTTTTTCCGGGAATGCCTGGTCTCCGGCCGGGAGGGCTTCTGCAAACCGGATGTGCGGCTGTTCCGCCGGGCGGAGCTCGCGGCCCACTTCCCCCACAAGATCTGGATGGTGGGGGACAACCCCCGGTCGGACGTGGCCGGGGCCAAGGCCGCCGGGTGGCGGGCCATCCAGGTCCACGGCCGCAGCCCCGGGGCGGACGCCTCCTGCGAGACCCTCACGGAGGTTTGGCGCCTGGTGTGACGGCGGGGCCAAAAAAATAGAACAGAAGGCTTTTCACGGCTGTGGGCGCGGGTAGAGCTGCGCCCGCAGCTTTGCGGCATCAAAAACAGAAAGGAACAACACCATGAAAATTCTTGTAGTCGGCAGCGGCGGCCGGGAACACGCCATCGTCCGCAAGCTGAAGGAGAGCCCCCTGGTGGAGGCGCTGTACTGCGCCCCCGGCAACGGGGGCATCAGCCGGGACGCGGCGTGCTTCCCGGTAAACGCCATGGACAAGGAGGGCATGCTGGCCCTGGCCAAGGAAAAGCAGGTGGATTTGGTGTTCGTGGCCCCGGACGACCCCCTGGCCGCCGGCATGGTGGACTTCATCGAGGCCGCGGGCATTCCCTGCTTCGGCCCCAACGCCGCCGCCGCCCAGATCGAAGCCAGCAAGGTGTTCTCCAAGGACCTGATGCGGAAATACCACATCCCCACCGCAGGCTACCAGGTCTTCGGGGATCCCCAGGCCGCCCTGGAATACATCCGGGCCCAGGGAAAGTACCCGGCGGTCATCAAGGCCGACGGCCTGGCCCTGGGCAAGGGCGTGGTCATCGCCCAAAACGAGGAGGAGGCCAAGGGGGCCCTCCACCCCATCATGGAGGATAAGATCTTCGGGGAGTCCGGGGCCCAGGTGGTGGTGGAGGAATTCCTCACCGGGCCGGAGGTATCCGTCCTGGCCTTTACCGACGGCAAAACCCTCAAGCCCATGGTGTCTTCCATGGACCACAAGCGGGCCTACGACGGGGACAAGGGCCCCAACACCGGGGGCATGGGCACCATCAGCCCCAACCCCTTCTACACCGAAGGGGTGGCCCAGCAGTGCATGGAGCAGATCTTCCTGCCCACCGTAAAGGCCATGAACGCCGAGGGCCGGCCCTTCAAAGGCTGCCTGTACTTCGGGTTGATGCTCACCCCCCAGGGCCCCAAGGTCATCGAGTACAACTCCCGCTTCGGCGACCCGGAGACCCAGGTGGTGCTCCCCCGCCTGAAGACGGACTTCGCCCAAATTGTGGAAGCCGTGGCCCAGGAGCGCCTTTCGGAGCTCTCCATCCGGTGGGACGAAAGGGCCTGCGCCTGCGTGGTCATGGCCAGCGGCGGCTACCCCGGCAGCTATCCCAAGGGCATCGAGATCCACGGCCTGGAGGAAGACGGCCAGGCCCAGGGCGTCACCGTGTACCATGCGGGCACCAAGCTGGAGGGCGGCCGTTTCCTGACAAACGGGGGCCGGGTGCTGGGGGTCACCGCCCTGGGAAACACCCTGGACGAAGCCCTGGACAAGGCCTACGCCGGGGTGGGGCGCATCTCCTTTGAGGGGGCCATGTACCGCAAGGACATCGGCCGCACCCACCGGAGGTAAGGGCCCTACCCCCGAGGGGTGGGGGAGGGCCCTGCGCCACATCCGAAGAAAGGACGAATTGTTTCATG
>CALWIE010000025.1 GCA_944380625.1 uncultured Clostridia bacterium | reverse complement strand
AATCCATCATCCTCTCCCTCACCATCGACACCTCCATCTCCGCCGTCATGGACTATTTCGAAATCTTCCTGACCCGGATGATTCTCTGCCGCAAGGCCGCCGAAAAGCTGGGACTGCGGTTCCGCCTGGTGATTAACGGCACCGACGTGCTGTAACCGCCGCCTTCGGCCCGCGCCCCGCAGGAAAGGCCGGGGCAGCCCGTCTTAAGGGCTGCCCCGGCCTTTTTCCGGCCTCCGGCCCTGGAAAAGCCTGAGCCGCATGGACGGCGCAGATTCTTAAAAAACTTTCACACGCCCTTAAAAAGAATGAAAAAACAAACAGAATCCTTGTGCAGCCCATCCCCGCCGGGTATAATAAAACACGCAATCAGAAATCACCTTTTCCTGTTTGCCTTCTCTTTTTTTCATTTCTCTATACTATACGGCACGAGGCCCCTTCTCACGAAGGGGCCTCGCGCCGTTTTCACGCTCCGCCCCTCACTCCACCAGGGCGGCCAGCTTGGTCACAAAATCCTGGACGTTGGTCACCATGGTGGTTACCGCCAGGCTTCCACGGTCCCGGAGCTTGTTGACGGCAAACTCCGAAGCGTCCACCGAGTAGAAGAAGGTGGGGCGCACCTTCCCCTCCACCACCCGGTAGGAGGGGGTCATATTCCCCACGGCGATGGAATGGAGCTGGGTGGCCAGGGCTACCACGGTGGTGGCCCGCCGCACCAGGTCCCGCATCCGGTTCTGGGCCTGGTAGACGTCGGCCTCCACCTCGGGGAGGGGGCCGTCGTCCCGGATGGAGCCGGCCAGGACAAAGGGGACCTTCCCGCGGACGCAGGCGGCCATCACGCCGCTCTCCACCCCGTATTCCCGGAGAAAGGCCGGGATGGAGCCGCAGGCCCGGACCTTGTTGAGGACATCCAGGTGGTGGTAATGCCCCAGGGGAATGCTCTCCTGGGTGCGGATATCCTGGCCCAGGGCGGTGCCCAGAAGCCCTCCCTCCAGGTCGTGGGTGGCCAGGGCGTTGCCGGCCAGGAGGCCGTGGACATAACCCTTTTCCACCAGGGAGGCCATGGCGTCCCGGCTGGCGGCGTCAAAGACGCAGGCGGGCCCCAGCACCCAGACCACCGAGCCATGGTCACGCTCATAGGCCAGCAGCCGGGCCAGCTTCCGATAATCCGGGGAATAGGCGGTTTCCCGGCTCCTGCCCTGGCGGAAGGCGAAGGCCTCCCGGGCGTCCCGGGCCTGGGAGAACCCGTCGGTGTGGAGGAAAATCCCCTGGGCGCCGTCCTCCCCCCGGCCCAGCACCACCAGGTCCCCGGCCCGGAGCCGGCGGAATTCCACCGCCTCCACCCGGCCCTCGGGCCGCACCACCAGCACCGAGTCCATCCGGCTGTCCTCCGCCAGCAGCCACCTCCCCCCTGCCCGGACATACTCGGGGTAGATGGAGGTGGCGTGGAAGCCCTCCGGGGCGACGCCGTCCCTGGGGGCCGGGGCCAGGGGGGCATCCGGGGCGTCTGCCAGCCCCAGGGCCGCAAAATCCGGCGCCGTGTACTGAGGAAGCTCCATGGACATCTGAATTCTTCTCCTTTCCTGGCTTCCCCGCTGCGGGGGAGCTGCTTTTTTTACTGTATCATAACCCGGGGGCAAAGTAAAGCCGGGGCCCGGGGAAGGACAGCCAAAAATCCCCCCGCCGGGTGCAGCGGCCGCCCTTTCCGGCATATAGATGATACGATACGGAAAGGAGTGACGCCCGCTATGTACCTGAGCCTTGTCTGGGCTGCCCTGTGCAGCATGCTGTATTTCGCCCTCCACGTCACCTGCTCCGGCACCTTCCCCAAGCCCCTCACCCCCAAGCAGGAGCGGGAATGCCTGGAGCGGATCCGCCAGGGGGACCGGAACGCCAAAAACACCCTCATCGAGCACAACCTGCGGCTGGTGGCCCATATTGTCAAGAAATATTACGCCATCCCCGGGGAGCAGGAGGATCTGATCTCCATCGGCACCATCGGCCTGATCAAGGCGGCCTCCACCTTCGACTATGAGAAATCCCGCAAATTCAGCACCTATGCCAGCAAATGCATCGAAAACGAGATCCTGATGCATTTCCGCTCCCGGCGCAAATGCGCCTCGGACGTCAGCCTCAGCGACCCTGTGGACACCGACCGGGACGGCAACAGCCTCACCCTCATGGACATCATGAGCGAGGAGGTGGATATGGTGGGGCAGATCGACCTGCAGCTGAAATCCGCCCAGCTCCGCCGGTATATCAACTCCTTCCTGGATGACCGGGAGCGGGAGATCATCGCCCTGCGGTACGGACTGGACGGCCGCCCTCCCATGACCCAGCGGGAGGTGGCCGGGCGCCTGGGCATTTCCAGGAGCTATGTATCCCGCATCGAGAAAAAAGCGGTGGAGGTGCTGCGGGGCCAATTCCAAAGCTCCTGCCCGGGGGAGTTTTTTTAAAAAAGGCCCTCGAGCCCGCACATGGCCAAAGGCGCGGCACTGCGGAAATATGCCGCACTTGAGCGGACGGCTATGGCGCCCTTTCATAAACTCTGGCCGCTAAAAATTCCTCCAAGAGGCAATAGGAACCGATACAGCACCCTTAGGGGCTGTCCAAGCGGTTGACATCATCTCTTGGAGGAATTTGGGGTCGGGTGCTTTCCCATGTCAATGTACGGAAAGCCGGCTTCTTCTTAATAGAACACAGTTAAAATGATTGGGGTACTCCAGATTTCTTCATTTACTCAATTTTGGGCGCTTGGGCCTCCGGGGCCAAACCAAACAAAGCAGGAGAAACCGGAAGGTCCATTAATCGCTGCACAAACAACTTCGAAGCTATTTTGAAAAGAACTGCTATGCAAATTGCTCAGAAGTCCATTCTTCTGGCCGATAACAGCAAGTTTTTTGGCTACTCTTTAAACCGATTCGCCAATTTGTCAGACTTCTCAACTACCATAACAGATAAAAGTTTTTTGGAAGCGGATATGAAACGCCTGGAAGCCTGCTTCATCAATATTGTGCAGGTTTAAGGTGTTTTAAAAGTTATGGATACAATTCCCAAGCCCGCGTCTTGGATGGACTGCCTAACAAAAGCAAAAGTCATGTATAATGCCGGTTATACATAACTTTTCTCTGCCTTTGGCAGAGGTGGTCAGTTTCGGTCAGTTTTGGGCGTGGACGGAAATCCCCTGTAAAGCAAAAGGCCCGGAGCACGGAACGGCTCCAGGCCCTTGCCTGGTGATGAAGCTGGAAGAA
>CALWIE010000024.1 GCA_944380625.1 uncultured Clostridia bacterium | reverse complement strand
GCTCTTCCGATCTGATAGCTTTGCGGCGCGGTTTTTGCTTTTCCTGCAAAACGGCAGGCGCCTACCCGCCATAAGTTTGCGTAAGACGACCCCGCCCTTGCCAAAGGCAAGAAGGCGGCTTGTCCAGCCCGGTCACGGGCGCGTGGCCGCGCGGGAGTAGTCGCGGGGGCTGCGCCCCGGGCATGACGCGCCGTCGCTCGCTTGCGCTCCGCTCTCTAGAGTGGGTGGCTAGAGCAGCGGCGCGGTTGCTGCTTTTTCTGTAAAACACTAGTTTCCTACTCGCCGTAAGTTAATGTAGGACAACCCCGCCCTTGCCAAAGGCAAGAAGGCGGCTTGTCCTGTGCGGTCACGCACCCGCCGCGAACGCGCGCTTGCGATTTGCACAGCGCGGGCGCTAAGCCCGCCGCCCCGAGCGCGGCTTGTCCTGCCCGGCCACGGGCCCGCAGGATTATTATAGCATGGATAGGCAGGGTGGGGAAAGGCCTGTCAGTTCCGAAGCCACTCCCGCAGGGACTCCCAAAGCTCCACCAGCTTGAATTTCACCGCGTACCCCTCCGGGTTCTCCACAATCTCCCGCTCCCCTTCGGGGAGAGCCAGCAGGGCGTCCTCCTGGGTGGCGGCGGGAACGCACAGAGCGGGAAACACCACGCACCACCAGTTTTTCCCTTCGCCCTCTCCCAGGGTGACCCGCAGGGTCCTGTAGCGCCCGGCGGGCAGGCGAAAGCCCTCGTAATCCCGGGTGGGGAAGTACATCTCCGTCACCTGGGCCGTGGCGGAATAGTCCGCCCCCTGGGCCTTCAGCGCCTTCCGGGCGGCCCCGGAAATGGACTCCAAGTGCAGGCACAGGGCGGCGCTCGCCTCCTCCATAGAGGCGGCGCCCTCGTACCAGCGGGCTGCCTCCTCCAGCACCGCGTCCCGCACCTGGAGCTTCACCGCCTGGTCCAGGGCCGTATCGGAATTGGCCACCACGTGGAGGCGCACCACGCTCTGGGGCAGTTCCCCGCAGGCGGCGGCAAAGGGGAAAAAGCTGGCCCCCGCCGCCAGGAGAAAGCCGCAGACAAGCCCTTTGAGCAGAACCCCTCTCCCCGGCCTGGGGAGCCCTTTTCCTGTATGTTCCTGTTTCATGGCAAAATCTTCCTTTCCCAGTGGGATGTGGAAAGTATGCCCCCCTTGGGAAAGCTTTATGCCGCCTGATTCCGCCCATTTGACAGGAATGCTATAATGGTATCCACAGAGAAAAACAGCCCGGCCTCCGGGCACAGAAAGGCTTTTGTATGGTAGATATTCTTCTTGACGCCCTTTTGGACACTTTAAAGACCCTGCCCTTCCTCTTTGGGGCCTATTTGCTTTTGGAATTTCTGGAGCACCGGGCCGGCGGGAAGCTGGCCTCGGCCCTCTCCCGGCTGGGGCCCTTCGGCCCGGTGGGAGGCGCGGCCCTGGGGCTGGTGCCCCAGTGCGGCTTCTCCGTGGCGGCCGCCAACTTCTACGCCGGGCGGCTCATCACCCCGGGTACGCTGCTGGCGGTGTTTTTGGCCACCAGCGATGAGGCCCTCCCCCTGCTGGTGGCCCAGCCGGGGGCCCTGCCGGACCTGCTGCTCCTTTTGGGGGTGAAGCTCCTCTCCGGGGCGGCCTTCGGCATTTTGGCGGACCTTTTGTGGAAACGCTTCTCCCGCGCCCAGCCGGAGCGCCCCTTCCAGGGCCTGTGCCGGGACTGCGGCTGCGAGCACCACGGGATCTTTCGCGCCGCCCTGGTCCACACGGGAAAGATCACCCTGTTCCTCTTTGCCATCAACCTGGTGCTGGGGGCCGCCATCCACCTGGCCGGGGAACGGGCCCTCTCCCAGGCGCTGCTCTCCGGCAGCGTCTTCCAACCCCTGGTCGCGGCTCTTATCGGCTTTATCCCCAACTGCGCCGCCTCTGTGCTCCTGACGGAGCTGTACCTGTCCGGGTCCCTCTCCTTCGGCGCGGCGGTGGCGGGGCTGTGCACCGGGGCCGGGGTGGGCCTGGCGGTGCTCTGGCGGGCAAACCCCCATCCCCGGGAGAACCTGCTGCTCATGGGCCTGCTCTACCTGAGCGCCGTGGCCACCGGACTGGTGTGCGGGATCCTCTTCCCCTAAAGCTTGCGAAAGGGCAAACGCCCGTCAAAAAAGCCCAGGCGTGAGGCCTGGGCTTTTTTTGCAGGGTGTCACCGCTCCCCGTAATCCCAGCCCCGGTCCAAGGGACGGGCCAGGTACAGCCGGCCCTTGCCCTCCAGCTGCTGCATGCACTCCCGGGCAGCCCGCTCCTCGGGGAAGAGGCCGGACACCGCCGAGCCGCTGCCGGTCATATTGGCCCCCAGGGCCCCTGCCGCCAGCATGACCCGCTTGATCTCCCGCACCTGGGGGAGCTTCATGGTCTCGTCGAACCGGTTGGCCACCGCCTCCCCGATGCGCCGCAGGTCCCCGCCGGGAAGCAGGGAGACCATCCTGTCGGTGGCCCTGGCCTGGGAGAGGGGAAACTGGTCGATCAGGGCATAGGCCCGGGGGGTGCTCATGCCCGCAGGGGGCTTGCACACCAGCACCCAGCACGCCGGCAGAAGGGGAACCGGCTCCACCTGCTCCCCAATGCCCTGGCAGCGGCAGGCGCCCCCCACCACGCAGAAGGGCACGTCCGCCCCCACCCGAGCCCCCAGGGCCACCAGCTCCTCCAGGGGGAGGCCCGCCCGGAACAGGTTGTTCAGCCCGTGGAGGACCGCCGCTGCGTCGGCGCTGCCGCCCCCCATGCCGGCCCGGCTAGGGATGTACTTGCGGATATGGATGGAGAGCCCCTGGCCGGTGACGCCGCAGCGCTCAAAGAAGTACTGGGCGGCCCGGAAGGCCGTGTTCTTGGTGTCCACCGGCAGGTACTCCCGGTTGCAGAACAGCCGGATGCCCGGCTTGTTGATCTTTTTGATCTCCAGCTCGTCGTACACAGAGATGCTGTGCATCACCGTGTCCAGGGTGTGATAGCCGTCCTCCCGGCGGCCTGTCACGTCCAGGGTCAGGTTGATTTTCGCGTATGCCTTCAGTTTCATGGTTTTCTCCGTTCTCCGGCGCGCGGGGAAGACGCGCCTGCAATCCTCCGTAAAATACTCCTCAAAAACGTCCCCTCAAAGCCGCAAAATCCCCCACCGCTTTACGTCGATCACGTGCTTGGGGCACATCTCGTGGCAGCAGAAGCAGCGTATGCAGCTCTTGTAGTCGATCACAGCCTTCCCCCGCTGGATCCGGATGGTGTGCTGGGGGCAGCTTTCGGCGCACTTGCCGCAGCCCACGCACTCCGCCCGGCGGATCTTGGGGGTGGGGGTGGCGATCTTCTTGGCGGCCGGCCGCAAAAAGGGGGGCAGCCGGTCGATAAAGTCCGTGCTGGAGGCCTCCGCCTTTCGGAAGTCCCCCTGGGAGAGGGGCTCTATCCCCTCCTTTACAAGCTGGCACTCCTCCGGGGAGATGGGCCCCAGGCCCCGCTCCCAGGCGTCTTGCAGCATCAGGACGCTCTCCGGCCTGATCCCCACCAGGGAGGCCGCGCACACGTCCAGGGCGTAGGGGCTTTTGCTGGCCCCCAGCACCCCCAGCTTCCGGGGGCGGCCCCCGGTGGGGCCGTTGCCCTCCATGGCCAAAATCCCGTCGGCAATGGACAGGTCGGGCTTTAAAAAGTCGCACAGGTCCACCAGCATCTGGGAGAAGGGCCCCTTCTCCGGGAAGCGGCAGTGGAGCTCCGGCTTTTGCAGCCCGGGCACCGCCCCAAACAAGTTTTTCACC
>CALWIE010000023.1 GCA_944380625.1 uncultured Clostridia bacterium | reverse complement strand
CTTGCCTGCCCTTGCTCTTGCCCTTGCCCTTTGAGGGGGCATGGGGGGATGCTTCCCCCCTAAAGGGGGGCTTGGGGGGAATTTTCCCCCCAGGGGGTCCAAGGGGGCAACGCCCCCTTGAAAAAAGCCTTGGCGGGTGGCCCTGCAGGACAAGCCGCCTTCTTGCCTTTGGCAAGGGCAGGGCCGTCCTACGCAAATTTTCGGCGGGTAGGAAACTGCCGTTTTACAGAAAAAGCAACAAGCGCGCCAGTGTTCTATCCACCCACTGTAGAGAGCGGAGCGCAGCGAGCGATGGCGCGTCATGCCTGGGGCGCAGCCCCCGCGACTAGTCCCGCGCGGCCACGCGCCCGCGGCGGGATAGAGAAGGGATGTTTTAGAGTTTATGAAGATTTTATTTGTCTGCACAGGGAACACCTGCCGCAGCCCCATGGCGGAGGGGATTTTCCGCAAGATGATGCAGGAGAGGGGCATGGAGGACAAGGTCCTCTGCCAGAGCGCCGGGCTGTCGGCGGTGGAGGGCATGCCGGTCTCCGAAAACGCGGTGCTGGCCTGTCGGGAGGTGGGCGTGGACATTGCCGAGCACACGGCCCGGCGCATCACCGGGGAGGAGCTTCCGGTGTGGGACCTGTACTTTCCCATGTCCAAAACCCACGGCTATATTCTGGAGCAGGCCGGGGTGCCCCAGACGAAGATCTACATACCCAAGTACATCGCCGACCCCTTTGGCCAGAGCTTGACGGCCTACCGGGAGTGCCGGGACAAGCTTATGAACCAGCTGGACCTGTTTTACCAGAGCTTCGTCACCAGGCTGCTGGTGTTTGACAACAACTTGGAGCCGCCGGGGCGGGCAGGTGTGCCTGGCCGGGGAGAGTTGGGAAGGCTGTGAAAAAAGGCGCCGGGCCCAAGGGGCCGGCGCCTTTTCGCGTCTGGGGGCGGGGTTGCGTTTTCCCGGCGCTGCGTTTATAATAGAGCAGAGTAAAAATCGGAGGGGAATTGGGAGAAAGGGGGAGGCGCCTGTGGAGATCGTGCCGATGGAAAAAGCCCACTGTGGGATTTTGGCGGAGCTGGAGAAGCTCTGCTTTCCCCATCCCTGGAGCCAAAAGGCCTTGGAGGACGAGATCCTCAACCCCCATGCCCATTTTGTCACCGCCCTGGAGGGGGATAAGGTGTTGGGATATGGGGGGATGCACTGCTCCTGGGGGGAGTGCTATGTGGACAACGTGGCCGTGTTCCCCCACCACCGGGGGAAAGGGGTGGGCGCCGCCCTGGTGGAGGCCCTGATGGCGGAGGCTCGGCGCCAGGGGGCGGAGTTCCTCTCCCTGGAGGTGCGCCCCTCCAACCTGGCGGCGGTGGGGCTTTACACCAAGCTGGGCTTTGTGCAGGAGGGCCGCCGGAGAAACTTTTACCGCGATCCCACCGAGGACGCGCTGCTTTTGACACGCCGCTTTTGAAAGGGGGACGCGCGATGATTTTTCTGGGTATTGAGAGCTCTTGCGACGAGACCGCCGCCGCTTTGGTGGAGGATGGGCGGAACATCCTCTCCTCTGTGGTGGCCTCCCAGGTGGAGGAGCACAAGATCTACGGCGGGGTGGTGCCCGAAATCGCCTCCCGCCGCCACAGCGAAGCCATCTCCGGCGTGGTGCGGGAGGCCCTTTCCCAGGCGGGGAAGAGCCTTTCCGATCTGGACGGCATCGCCGTCACCTACGCCCCGGGGCTCATTGGGGCCCTGCTGGTGGGGGTGAACTTCGCCAAGGGCCTCGCCCTCTCCACGGGGCTGCCTCTGGTGCCGGTACACCACCTGCGGGGGCACATCGCCTCCAACTACCTCTCCAGCCCGGACTTGGAGCCGCCCTTTTTGTGCCTGGTGGCCTCTGGGGGACACAGCCACATTGTGTGGGTGGAGGACTACACCAAGCTGAAGATTTTGGGCCGCACCCGGGACGACGCCGCCGGGGAGGCCTTCGACAAGGCCGCCCGGGCCATGGGGATCCCCTACCCCGGGGGGGTGGAGATGGACAAGATCGCCGAGGAGGGCGACGACACCGCCTATAAGCTGCCCCACCCCCACGTGGCGGGGGCCCCGCTGGACTTCAGCTTTTCGGGGCTCAAAACCGCGGTGCTGAACCTTTTGAACCACGCCCGGCAGAGGGAAGAAGAGATCTCTGTGCCGGACTTGTGCGCCTCCTACCGGAGGGCGGTGGTAAACTGCCTGACGGAAAACTTTTTCAAAGCCGCGGAGATGACCGGGGCCAGGGCCCTGGCAGCGGCGGGGGGCGTTTCCGCCAACCGGCTGCTCCGGCGGGAGCTGGAGCGCCTGGCCAAGGAGCGGGGCCTCTCCCTCTATCTGCCGGAGAGGTCCCTGTGCGGGGACAACGCCGCCATGATCGCCTCCCAGGGGTACTACGAGTTTTTGGCGGGAAACACCGCGGGCATGGACCTGAACGCCTGCGCCCAGCGGTCCATTGAGTGAAGGAGGGATGACCGTGCTCACCGGCGGAGAGATCATGGTAAAGTGCCTGGAGGCCGAGGGGGTGGACATCCT
>CALWIE010000022.1 GCA_944380625.1 uncultured Clostridia bacterium | reverse complement strand
GGAAGTATCCCCCCATACCCCCTCAAAGGCCAAGGGCAAGAGCAAGGGCAGGCAAGTTACCAACCGCGAACGCGCGCTTACGATCTGCACAGCCCGAGCGCAAGCGAGCGGCCTGGAGCGCGAATTGTCCCGTGCGGTCACGCACCGGGCCGTGGCCGGCCGGGACGGGTCGCGCCGTCGCTCGCTACGCTCCGCTCGCCGGTGTGGTTGGATTGCGCAGCGGCGCGGTTGCTGCTTTTCCTGTAAAACACTAGTTTCCTACCCGCCGCAAGCTTGCGTAGGACGCCCCCGCCCTTGCCAAAGGCAAGAAGGCGGCTTGTCCTGCCCGGCCACGGGCCCGCAGGCTAGACGTCCCAGTTGGCTTCTTTGGCGAACTTCATGATGAAGTCCCGGCGGGGCTCCACCTTGTCGCCCATGAGGACGGTAAAGACCTCGTCGGCCTCCAGGGCGTCCTCCACTTCCACCCGGCGCATGGTGCGGGTTTCGGGGTTCATGGTGGTCTCCCAAAGCTGTTCGGGGTCCATCTCGCCCAGGCCCTTATAGCGCTGGATGTCGTAGCCGCCGCCCAGCTCGGCCATAATCTGGTCCCGCTGCTGGTCGGAGAAAGCGTAGTAGTGGCGCTTGCCCTTGGTGATCCGGAACAGGGGGGGCTGGGCCAGGTACACGTGGCCCTCCTCCACCAGGGGGCGCATAAAGCGGAAGAAGAAAGTCAAAAGCAGGGTGCGGATGTGGGAGCCGTCCACGTCGGCATCGGCCATGATGATAATTTTCCCATACCGGAGCTTGGAGAGGTCGAAGTCCTCCCCAATGCCGGTGCCCAGGGCCATCACCACAGGCATCAGCTTCTCGTTGGAGTAGACCTTGTCCAAGCGGGCCTTCTCCACGTTGAGCATTTTGCCCCACAGGGGGAGGATGGCCTGGAACTTCCGGTCCCTTCCGCCCTTGGCGGAGCCGCCGGCGGAGTCCCCCTCCACAATGTAGATCTCGGTCTCGTTCACGTCCCGGCTCTGGCAGTCGGCAAGCTTGCCGGGGAGGGTGGTGTTCTCCAAGGCGGTCTTGCGGCGGGCCAGGTCCCGGGCCCGGCGGGCGGCCTCCCGGGCACGGGAGGCGGACAGGGCCTTGTCAAAGATGGTCCGGGCCGTGGCGGGGTTTTCCTCCAGGTAGGTCATCATCTTGTTGTAGATCAGGGAGCTCACCAGGGCCCCCATCTCGGTGTTGCCCAGCTTCGCCTTGGTCTGGCCCTCGAACTGGGCCTCTTTCAGCTTCACGCTGATGACGCAGGTCAATCCCTCCCGCACGTCCTCGCCGGAGAGGTTCTTGTCGCTGTCCTTCAGGATGTTGTACTTGCGGGCGTAGTCGTTCATCACCCGGGTGAGGGCCCGCTTAAAGCCGTCCTCGTGGGTGCCGCCGTCGGTGGTGTGGATGTTGTTGGCGAAGCTCAAAATCTGCTCCTGGTAGGAGTCCGTGTACTGCATGGCCACTTCTGCGGTGGAGTTGTTGTCCTCCGCCACGGCGGAGAAGTGGATCACGTCCGGATGGATCACATCCTTGTTCATGTTGATGTACTCCACAAAGGAGCGGATGCCCCCCTCGTAGCAGTAGCGGTTCGCGTAGGGGACCTCCCGGTCCTGCTCGTCCCCGGTGCGGTCGGCGGCGGGGCGCTCGTCCGTGAGGAGGATGTTCACCCCCGCGTTTAAGAAGGCCTGCTCCCGCAGCCGCTTTTGGAGCACGTCGTACTCGTAGACGGTGGTCTCCCGGAAGACCTCCGGGTCCGCCTGGAAGCACACCGTGGTGCCCCGCTGGCGGCCCTGGGGGGCCGGGCCCCGGTTCTCCAGCCCGGTGACAGCCTTGCCCCGCTCAAAGCGCTGGTAGTAGAGGTTCCCGTCGGAGACCACCTCCACCTCCAGCCAGGTGGAAAGGGCGTTCACCACCGAGGCGCCCACGCCGTGCAGGCCGCCGGACACCTTGTAGCTGCCCCCGCCGAACTTGCCGCCGGCGTGGAGGATGGTGAACACCACCGTCACTGCGGGCAGGCCCGTCTTGTGCTGCACCCCCACGGGGATGCCCCGGCCGTTGTCCCGCACAAAGACCACGTTGCCGGGCAGGAGCTTCACCTCAATGGTGTCGCAAAAGCCCGCCAGGGCCTCGTCGATAGAGTTGTCCACAATCTCGTACACCAGGTGGTGCAGGCCCCGGGGCCCGGTGGAGCCGATGTACATGCCCGGGCGCTTGCGCACGGCCTCCAGGCCTTCCAACACCTGGATTTGGTCGCCGTCGTAGGCTTTTTCCGATTTTGTCATATCTGTCATTTCGTTGATTTCCAAAGGGATACCCTCCTAGCAGGAAACAGGCTGACTCGAAAAATTAAAAAAGTCCTATATATTAGTATAGCAGATTTTTTCCCCTTTGTAAACCTGTATTCCAGGAAAAACAGCCCGGAAAGCGCCTGCAAGCGCCCTCCGGGCCCGGGGACCGGCCTCCCCCTGCAGGGGCAGGTCCCGACACCTCTATTTTCCCAGGGCCCTTCCCGGGCCTCTCAGGGCAAAAAACGGGGAGGGGCCCTTTAGGGGTTGCCCTGCTCCCTCTGCCGCTGCTGCTCCTCGTGGAGCTCTTTCAAGCGGCGGTTGACGTACTCCGGGTCGTTGTACTTGGCGAAGAAGTCCTCGGTGAGGCTGGGGACCTCCACGCTGCGAGACACCCGCTCCCGGCGGGGGGCCTCTTCCAGAGGGGCGGCCGCCGGCTGGGGCGCCGGGACGGGTTTAGCCGCCGGCTGGGGCGCGGCCTTCTTTATCCCCTCCTGGACAGCGGGCCGGGAGACCGGCGCTTCCGGCTTGGACGCCGGGGCGGGTCTAGCCTCCGGCCGGGGCGCGGCCTTCTTTACCCCCTCCTGGGCGGCGGGCCGGGAGACTGGCGCTTCCGGCTTGGACGCCGGGGAGGGTTTAGCCTCCGGCTGGGGCGCGGCCTTCTTTGCCCCCGCCTGGACAGCGGGCCGGGAGACCGGCGCTGTCTGCCGGGGGGCGGGCCGGCGGGCCGGCCGCTGGACGGGGGCCTTCTGGGAGGTCCCTTCCTGGCTGGCGGCGGGCTGGGGCTTCATCTGGGGGCCCCGCATCTCCTGGGCGGGACGGGAGGCGGGGTAGGGGGCCTGCTGGCCCCGGACTTCCGGCGCCCGGGGGCGGGAGACCTCCACCGGGGCGGGGAGGGGGTCCGCCAGCCAGGGCTGGTACTCCCCGGAATCCGAGAAGGACCGCCCTTCCTCCGGCCGGGGCCGCCTTCTGCCCCGGCCCTTCTTATCCTCTGGGGAGACCCGCTTGATCACTGGCTTTGCCAAGTAGACCATGAAGAGGCTCAGCAGGAAAAACACCGCGAAGGGGACCGCCACTTGCAGGCAGGTGAACAAATCCACATCGTCCAGGACAAACCTGTGGAAAAAGTAGATGGCCCCTCCCGCGAACACCGCTAGCAGGGCGAACACGTACACCAGCGGCGACAGGAAGATATTGGCGATGCCGCCGCACCGGGGGCACCGGTACTCCCCCTGGCGCTTCAGAGACCACGTGCGGATCAGGTTGACCCTCTTTTTACAATAAGGGCATCTGGGGACTCCAAAATACTGCATGGCAAACCAACCTTTCCTAAATACTTCCCATGGGGCCCGCCGCCCGGCGCAGCAGGGTGGCGGTGGAGATCTGGGAGATGTACACGGTCTCCCGGCCCTTTTCCCGGCAGACCACAAAGGACTTGGGCAGCTCCATGGAGACGTTCACCACCCGGCCCTCCCGCTGGGCCCGGGCCAAAAAGTCCCGGGTGTGCCGGGACACGGTGGAGTTGTCCATGTCGAACACGCCCACAATGTCCCGCCCGTTTACCACGGTGTCCTGTCCCAGATGAAGGTACATCCCTTTTCCCCCTCTCTCAGCAGGGGGAGGAGGCCTCCTCCGGGAAGACCTCCCCCGCTTCCACCCGGAAGCGCCTGCCTGTCTCCTGTAAGCTCACTGTCTCCGGGCTGCAGCAGGTGAGGAACACCTGGCGGCCGTGGAGGTGGTTCAATAGATAATCCTGGCGGCTCTGGTCCAGCTCGCTCATCACGTCGTCCAAAAGGACCACCGGCGCCTCCCCCGAAAGCCGGGAGAGCACCTGGGCCTCCGCCAGCTTTAGGGCCAGCACCGCGCTGCGCTGCTGCCCCTGGGAGCCGTACATCCGGGCCGAGAGCCCGGAAAGGGTGATCTCCAAATCGTCCCGGTGGGGGCCCATGCTGGTAAAACCGGTTCGCAGGTCGGACTTCTCCGTGCGCCGCAGCTCCCGCAAAAACTGGGCCTCCCCCTCCTCCTGGGTGTCCCCCAAGGGCAGGGAGGGGGCGTAGGAAAGCCCCAGCTCCTCCTTCCCCCGGGAGATGCCCTCATAGGCCTCCTGGGCCTGGGGCGCCAGCCTTTGGACGTACCGGCGGCGCTCCTCCATGACGTCCACCCCCAGCCGGGCCAGGCGCTGGTCCCAGACCTCCAGGGTGTCCAAAAGCTCGGGGAACCGGCCGATGTCCTTGAGCAGGGCGTTCCTCTGGGCCAGGGCCCGGTGGTACAGGGCCAGGGCCCCGGCATAGGAGGGCCGCAGCTGGCACAGGGCCCCGTCCAAAAAGGCCCGCCGCCGGGCCGGCCCCTCTTTGATGAGCAGCAGGTGCTCCGGGGAGAAAATCACCGCCCGCACCTTTCCCACCAGAGCGGCGCCGGTCTTCTTTTTCACCCCGTTGATCACCGAGCTGCGGCGGCCGTTCTCCAGGGAGAGCAGGGCCTTTTGGTCCCGGCCCTCGCTGAAAAAATCCAGGGCAAGGCCGGCGGTGGGGGCATTTTCCCCGGTGGCGGGGTCCAGGCGGGGCAGCTCCGTGTCCTTGGCCCCCCGGAAGGAATGGCCCCCTGTAAAGAGCCAAAGCCCTTCCAGCAGGTTGGTCTTCCCCTGGGCGTTGTCCCCGTAGATCACGTTGACCCCGGGACAGGGGAAGATCTCCCCGTCCCGCAGGTTCCGAAAGCCCTTGTAGGCCAGGCGTGTTACAACCATCCGCCCCTTCCTTTCCCTCTCTCTTTTCCCGGGAAAACCAACCTCACCCCTCCTGGGTCACCAGGAATTCCCGGTCCCCCAGGGAAAACCGGTCCCCGGGCGCAGCTTTTTTCCCCGCATGGCGCAGGGCTCCCCGTTGACCTGCACGCGCCCCCCTTGGATGAGGCTTTTGCCCTGGCCCCCGGTGTCCACCAGGCCGCTGAGCTTTAAAGCCGCGTCCAGGCGGATAAACTCGGTACGAATGGGGATATTCTCCACAGGAAACACTCCTTTTTTACTCGCTCTTAAGCCGCACGGGCAGCACCAAGAACAGGAAGCTGTTCCCGTCCTTGGGGACCACTTTCATGGGGCTCAGGGGCCCGCCCAGCTGGACCTTTACCTCGTCGCACTCGGTGTTGCGCAGGGCCTCCAGCAGGTAGCGGTTGTTAAAGCCGATTTCCACGCTCTGGCCGGTCATCTCCACGTCGATTTGGTCGCTGGCCCGTCCCATGGAAGTGGTGCAGTTGAGCTTTATTTCGTTGTCGGCAAAGAGGCAGCGCACCGGGCTCTTGAGCCGGTCGGTGATCAGCAGAGACACCCGCTCCACGCTGTCGATGGCGTCCCGGGTCTTCAGGACCACCTCGGTCTGGCTCTCCGGGGGGATGGCGGCCTTATAGTTTAAGAATTCCCCCTCCAAAAGGCTGGAAATCACCGTGTAGTTGTCGATGTTAAAGAGGATGTGCCTGCGCCCGGCGGCGATCTCCACCGGGTCGTCCGTATCCTTTAAGAGCTTTAAAATCTCCCCCAGGGTCTTGCCAGGCACCACAAAGGAGAGCTCCTCCTCAAAATTCACCGGCTCGGTGCGCACCGCCAGCCGGTAGCCGTCTACGCTGACCACGTCCAAAAGGCCGTTTTCCAGGTGGAACAGGCTCCCCTGGTGGATGGGCTTGGCGTCGCTCTCCGCCACGGCGAAAAGGGTCTGGCGGATCATGCTCTTGAGAAGGTTTGCGGGCAGGGAGATCTGGGTGGAGTCGGAGAGCCGGGGCAGCTCCGGGAACTCCGCCGCGGGGATGCCGATGATGGTAAACCGGCTGTAGCCGCTCTCCAGGGTGGCCATGTTCTTCTCGTCCACCTCCACGGTGATGGTCTCCGCCGGGGTGCGCCGGACAATGTCGGAAAAGATCTTGGCGCTGAGCACGGACTTGCCCGTCTGTGCCACCTGGGCCGGGATCACCGTGTTGATGCCCAGCTCCATGTCGTAGGCGCACAGCTCCAGAGCATTCTCCTGGGCGGTGAGCAAAATGCCCTCCAGGGCAGGGATGGAGGTCTTGGTGGAGACAGCCCGCTGGATGTTCCCCACCGCCTCGGTGATGTCCCTTTTATTGACTGTAAATTTCATAGCTTTTCCTTTCCAAACAGGGAACCCCAGTTTTTTACAAGGAGGAGGGCGAACGGGGGGAGAGCGCCTTTCCGGTGAAAGTTTCACTCCCGTGGACCGGCTTCGGAATTAGGGTTCCCGGTTTTTTCTTTCTATGTCTTTTTATAATATCTTAGATTTAGAAGTAGTAATAGGGGCTGTGGATTCTGTGGAAACCGGCGGCGGCCCCAGGATTTTCACGGCGGGAGGGCCG
>CALWIE010000021.1 GCA_944380625.1 uncultured Clostridia bacterium | reverse complement strand
CGGAAGATGCTCTCCGCCCTGGAGAAGAAGCTGCGCGACATGGACATCCAGATGGAGTTTACCGACGCCGCCGTGGCCGCCGTAGCCGACAAGGGCTACGACCCCAACTACGGCGCCCGGCCCCTGCGCCGGGTCATCCAAAGCCAGGTGGAGGACCCTATCTCCGAGGAGATGCTGGAGGGCAAGGTGACCGCCAACCAGTCCTACCGCTGCGATTACAGCGACGGCAAGTTCACCTTTGCCCCCGCGGCTCAGGAGAAGTAAAGCTAAAACGCACAAAATAGATGGAGCAGCGCCCGGCGCGAGGGATCTCACGGCCGGGCGCTGTTTTTGCCATTACCGGAACCGGGTGGCAATGCGCTTTTCACACTGGGGCGGGGAGTAGACAAACTCGTCCATGTGGTCCCCCTGAAAGAAGTACTCCGGAGGGGAGGGTTTGCGCCGCTCCGGGTCGAAGGTCTCAATGACGATGAGCTTTACCTTCATCCGCTGGGGGAGGATGCTCTTGATGAAGACGCTGGCCTGCTGGCCCGGATAGACGTTCTCCTTGAGCTCCGCCAGCCCCGCCAGGTTGGGGGCCAGCTCCACAAAGATCCCATAGTTCTCTATGCTGCGGATGACCCCGCCCACCGTCTCTCCCGGTCGGAAGCGGGCGGCGTTTTCCTCCCAGGTGCCCAGAAGCTCCTTGTGGGAGAGGGTCACCCGGCTCTTCTCCCGGGCCTTGACCACCGCCCGGATGTCCATGCCCACCAAAAACCGCTCCCGGGGATGCTCGATGCGGGAGACGGAGATGGAGTCGATGGGAAGCAAAGAGACAATTCCGCAGCCGATGTCCGCGAAGACCCCAAAGGGTTCGATGTGGGTTACCCGGGCGTCCACCACGTCCCCGGGGGAGAGGGCGCAGATGTACTCCTCCCGGCACTTCTCCTGGGCGGCCCGGCGGGAGAGCACCGCGGTGATGCGCCCGTACTCGTCCCGGGCAAAGTCCTGCACCAAAAAGCACACCGGCCTGTTTACCCGGGAGAGGATGGCAATATCCCGCACGCTCCCGTCCCGGATGCCGATGGCCCCCTCCTCCCGGGGGATGATCCCCTTCATGAATTTAAAGTCCACAATCAGGTTGTGCTTGGAGTCGCACATGACGGCCTTGGCCTCCAGGATCCTGCCGTCCCCCATGGCCGCGGCCAGGGCGGCGGGGGACTGGGTGGCCGCCCGGTTTTCAAAGGTGTCCAGCAAATGGCCTTCCGGGTAAAATTTCATTTTCCTGATCTTCCTTTCTCTGGGGAGCGGCCTGGGTTGCCCGGCAGATCCTCCTGTGATACAAAAATGTATATGAACGGCCCTCTGGGAAAATACCCGGGGAAACAGTTGCATCTTTTCCCGGTTTGCGGTACAATAGAACACGATTTTACCACAAGAGAGGAAAACCTGCTATGAAACAGAAACTGCTTGCCGGGCTCTGCGCCCTTTTGACCGCCTGCCTGCTGGCCGGGTGCGGGGGGGACGCCACCAGTGAAACCTCCCAGGCCTCCGGCGCCTCCCAAACCGCCTCCCAGGGAGAAACCTCCCAGGGAGAAGCCTCCCAGGATACCACCTCCTCCCAGGCTGAGGGCAGCGGGGCCGCCGTCACCACAGAGGACGGGGACCTGATCCCCCAGTCGGAGCTGGAGCCGGTGGAAAACGGGGAGCCTGTGGGATATCAGCTGGAGCTTCCCCAAAAAGGGGAGGAGATCGCCGTGGTGACCATGGCCACCGGCGAGGTGATAAAGCTGCGCTTTTTCCCGGATGAGGCCCCCAAGGCGGTCTACAGCTTCAAGACCCACGCCCGCCAGGGCTATTACGACGGCCTCACCTTCCACCGGATCATCGAGGGCTTCATGATCCAGGGCGGCGACCCCAACGGGGATGGCACCGGCGGGGAGAGCGTCTGGGGCGAGCCCTTTGCTGACGAGTTCCAGCCCAACCTGTTGAACATCGACGGTTCCGTGTCCATGGCCAACGCCGGCGCCGACACCAACGGCAGCCAGTTCTTCATCAACGCCACAGGGGGCATGTCCCAGGACTGGGAGTACTACCAGGGCGGCTACGATGTGTATAAGTCCGACCCGGACAGCTTCTCCTACCTGTTTGGCAACTGGCCCGATATGGACAAGGTCACCCAGGAGGTCCAGGACCTGTACACCCAGGAGGGGGGCAACCCCACTTTGGACGGCTACTACAGCACCCAGGGCACCGGCCACACCGTGTTCGCCCAGGTTTTCGAGGGCATGGACAGCGTGTATGCCCTCTCCCAGGTGGAGACCGATTCCTCCACCAACAAGCCTCTGGAGGATGTGGTGATCGAGACCGTGGAGATCGTCCCCTACGAGGGATAAGGGCTTTTGTTCCCCTTTTAAACACAAGCGCCCCCGGCTGCAAACCACTGCGGCCAGGGGCGTTTCTTTTTCTGAATCTGAAAGGGGCTTTACAGGCCCTGGAAAAAAACGTATAATCAAGGCGGTGAACCACACAAAAATCCGAGCGCCAAGGAGGAAAAACTGTATGTTGTGGAACAGCTTTCAGACAGACGCCTACAGCGGCATGATCGCCGAGACAGTGGGCCTTGCGGGCCACGATGGCAAGCCCATCCACGCCTACTACTCCCGCCCCCTAGGGGAGGGGCCCTTCCCGGGGATCTTGCTCATCCACCACATGCCCGGCTGGGACGAGTACACCCGGGAGGCCGCCCGGCGCCTTGCGGAGCACGGCTACAGCGTCCTTTGCCCCAACCTCTACGAGGACTTTGGCCACGGCACCCCGGAAGAGGTGGCGGAGCGGGCCAAAGAGGCCGGCGGCATGGACGACAAGGATGTGATGGGGGACTGCGACGCCTCCCTTCGCTTTTTGCGCAACCAGCCCAACTCCAGCGGCAAGGTGGGCGTCATTGGCATGTGCTCTGGGGGGCGGCACACCTTCCTGGCAGCCTGCACCCTGGAGGGCGTGGACGCCGCAGTGGACTGCTGGGGCGGCGGAGTCGTGTGCCCGCCGGAGAAGCTCACCCCCCAGCGGCCGGTGCAGCCCCTGGACTACGCGGAAAACCTCCGCTGCCCCCTGCTGGGCATTTTTGGGAACGAGGACAAAAACCCCGCCCCCACAGAGGTGGACGCCCTGGAGCAGCGTCTTAAGGAGCTGGGGAAAAAGTATGAGTTTTACCGGTACGATGGGGCTGGGCACGGCATCTGGTACTACCACAGGCCCATGTACCGCCAAGAGCAGGCCATGGATTCCTGGGAGAAGGTCTTGGCCTTCTTCGCCCGGTATCTGAAATGACCCCGGGCTCCCAAAGGCAGCCCTTCGTGGTCATGGCAAAACCAGTGGGCTCCCGGTGCAATATGCGGTGCAGCTACTGCTACTACTTGGACAAGGGCCGGTTTTCTACCCATCCCAAGCAGACCCGGATGAGCTTTACCCTTCTGGAGCGGCTCATCCGGCAGACCATCGAGGCAAACCCGGGGCCTGTGGTGTCCTTCACCTGGCACGGGGGAGAGCCCACCCTGGCCGGCCTGGACTTTTACGAAAAGGCCCTGGAGCTGGAGCGCAAATACCTGCCCAAGGGCTGGCAGGCATGGAACAGCCTGCAGACCAACGGCCTCCTTTTAAACGACAGGTGGTGCCGCTTTCTAAAAGAGCACCGGTTCGACGTGGGGCTCAGCATCGACGGCAGCGCCGCTGTCCACGATGCCAACCGACGGGATTTGGGGGGAGGGCCCACCTTCCAGCGGGCGCGCCAGGCAGCGGCCCGCCTGAAGGCCGCAGGCGTCCTCCCCGATCTGCTGTGCACCGTAAACGCCCAAAACCTCCAGGACCCGGAGGGGGTGTACCAGGCCCTCCGGGAGCTGGGCACAGGGTGGGTGCAGTTTATTCCCATTGTGGCGTTCTTGCCCGACGGCAGCTTAGCGCCCCAGTCCGCCACTCCTCAGGGCTACGGGACGTTTTTGCGCCGGGTGTTTGACCTCTGGGTGCGTCAGGACCTGGGCAAGCTGGACGTGCAGCTGTTTGCCGAGATGGCCCGCATCCTGGCCGGGGGAGAGCCCAGCCTGTGCTGGATGTCCCCCACCTGCGGCCGGGTGCTCGTGGTGGAGGAGGATGGGGGCGTCTACGCCTGCGACCACTTTGTGGACGGGGAGCACCGCCTGGGGGATCTGAACCGCCAGCGCTTGGAGCCCCTGGCCAACAGTCCCCGGCAGCTGGCCTTCGGCAGCCGGAAGGAGGAGGCACTCACCGGGGAATGCCGGTCCTGTCCCTGGTACCGATTCTGCGGCGGCGGCTGCCCCAAGGACCGGTTCGCCCTCTCCCAGGAGGGGGAGGCGGGGCAGTACTACCTGTGCCCGGGGCTCAAGGAGTTTTTCGCCCACGCCGTGCCTGTGCTGGAACAGGTGATGGCCCTCAGCCGGGAAGGGCTTTCTCCCCAGGCTATCATGGAGCGGGTGGGGCAGGAGCGGCCGCTCAAGGAGCAGGGGAGTCCCTCTTTGGGATAGTTAGGGCAAAAAAGCCCCCGGTTTGCGCCGGGGGCTTTCACTCTATGTAGGGAAGGGGATTCACTCCGCTTCCTCCTGGCTGGCCAGGGCCAGTTTGTAGGAAAGGGTCATCAGACTGTCGTTCATGTGGACGTTTTCCACAATGGCGCCCGGGTGCTTGAGTAAAATGTCGTAGTGGCTGAAGTTCCAAAAGGAGCGGATCCCCAGGTCGTAGAGCTGGTCGGACACCTCCTCCACCCGCTCCTGGGGGACGCAGAGGATCGCCATGAGGGGACGCTGCTCCCGGTAGAATTCCCCGATGCCGGCGTAGTCCAGGACCTCAAAGCCGCTGATCTTCCGGCCGATCACCGCCGGGGCGCTGTCGAAGACGCCTAAAAGGGTGAAGCCCAGCTGCTCAAAAGGCATGTGGGCCGTGATGGCCCTGCCCAGGTTGCCGGCCCCCACCAAAACGCAGGGGTGCCTCTCCTGGATGCCCAGGATCTTCTCGATCTCCTGGCAGAGCTGGGCCGCGTTGTAGCCGTAGCCCTGTTGCCCAAAGCCGCCGAAACAGTTGAAGTCCTGGCGGATCTGGGAGGCGGTAAAGCCCATTTTTTCCGAGAGCTCCTTGGAGGAGATGCGCGTCTCGCCCTTTTTCGACAGCTCGGACAAGAAGCGGTAATACCGGGGCAGCCGCCGGATCACCGACATGGAAACATTTTGCTTTTTGGATGTCATAACGTGCCTTTCTATAGGGGTGTTTTTGCCGCCGCAGCGGGGCTTACAGCATTTCCTTCAAGCGCTCGCCGATGGCCAGGAGGAATTCCTCGGTGTCCACCCGGCGGATCTCCGGAAGGGTGGACATGGAAGCCAGGTCCCCGGTCATCACCCCGGACTCAATGGTGGCGATGGCGGCGGCCTCCAGCTTGTCGGCGAACTCCGAAAGGGCCTTGTTGCCGTCCAGCTCTCCCCGTTTCCGCAGGGCGCCCGTCCAGGCAAAGAGGGTGGCCACAGAGTTTGTCGAGGTCTTCTCGCCCTTCAAATACTTGTAATAGTGGCGCTGCACCGTCCCGTGGGCGGCTTCGTACTCGCAGGTGCCGTCGGGGGCCACCAGCACAGAGGTCATCATGGCAAGGGACCCGAAGGCCGTGGCCACCATGTCGCTCATCACGTCGCCGTCATAGTTTTTGCAGGCCCAGATAAAGCCGCCGTTGCTGCGTACCACCCGGGCCACCGCGTCGTCGATGAGGGTGTAGAAATATTCGATGCCGGCCTTTTTAAACCGCCCGGCGTACTCTTTGTCGTAAATCTCCTGGAAGATGTCCTTAAAGCGGTGGTCGTACTTTTTGGAAATGGTGTCCTTGGTGGCGAACCACAGGTCCTGCTTCATGTCCAGGGCGAAGTTGAAGCAGGAGCGGGCAAAGCTTTCGATGCTCTTGTCCGTGTTGTGCAGCCCCTGGACCACCCCGGGACCGTCGAAGCTGTGGATGGGGTATTTTTCCTGACTGCCGTCGGACTTGGTGACGAGCAGCTCAGCCTTGGCCCCGGCAGGGACCTGGGCCTCCACATTCTTGTACACGTCTCCGTAGGCGTGGCGGGCAATGGTGATGGGCCTACGCCAGTTGGGGATAAAGGGGGTGATCCCCCGCACCAGGATGGGGGTGCGGAACACCGTACCGTCTAAAATGGCCCGGATAGTGGCGTTGGGGGATTTCCACATCTCCTTGAGGTGGTACTCCTCCACGCGGGCCGCATTGGGGGTGATGGTGGCGCACTTTACGGCCACCCCGTACTTCTTGGTGGCCAGGGCGGAGTCCACCGTCACCTGGTCGTCTGTCTTGTCCCGGTTTTCCAGGCCCAGGTCGTAGTACTCCGTGTTCAGGTCCACATAGGGCAGCAGCAGGATGTCCTTGATCATCTTCCAGACCACCCGGGTCATCTCGTCGCCGTCCATCTCCACCAAGGGGGTCTGCATGGGGATCTTCTTAAACTCGGCCATAGTGTCCCTTCCTTTCACAAAAATAATAATTCGCAAGGCCAAAAAGCATTCTCATCTATTTATTATCGCTGAAAAACACCGTTTTGTCAATTCGGCTTTCCCTTTGTTTACATTTCAAAGGAACGCCAGCTCCTTCAAGAAGAAGATAAACAGGAACATGGTCGCCACCGAGAGTAGGGAGCTGTATACCACCAGCTGACCCGCCAGCTTGTCGTCGCCGCCCATCTGCTGGGCCATAGTAAAGGAGGAAACGGCGATGGGCGCGCCGAACACCGTCAGCAAAACCGCCAGGGGGGCGTCCCGGAAGCCCAGCAGCAGGGCGATCCCCAAGAAGATCACCGGGAAAAGCACCAGCTTAAAGCCCAGCACCACGAACACGTCCTTGATATAGCGCCCCACGTCCCCAAAGCTAAAGGAGGCGCCCAGGACGATAAAGGCCAGAGGGGTGGCGATGGAGGAGATGTCCGAAACGGTCTTGTAGACCACAGTGGGCAGCTGGATGTGGAGCAACAGGAAAATCACCCCCAGTACCGAGCCGATGATCAAGGGGTTTGTGACAATGCCCTTCAGGATTTTGAGGACATTGGGGCGCTTGCCGTTGAAGATCTCCAGGGAGATCACCGCCAGGGAGTTGTACAGAGGGATGATCACCGCGATCAAAATGGCGGCAAGGCCCGCCGCCTGGTCCCCGAACAGGGCGGTGCTGATGGGGATGCCAAAGAGCACGAAGTTGCTGCGGAACATTCCCTGGAGCATCACTCCCCGGCGGGAGTTTTCCTTCTCCGTCAGGACGGCCACGCACAGGGACACCGCAAACTGGATGCACACCCCCGCCACCCCGTACAGGAGCAGCTGGGAGTTAAAGCTCTCCGCCAGCTCTGTGTTATAGATGTTTAAAAAGACCAGCAGGGGCAGGAAAATTTTAAAAATCACCTTGTTGACCTGCTTGACCGACGTCTCGTTCATCATCCCTGTCAGCTTGATGACATAGCCCACGGCCATCAGGAAAAACAGGGGCAGCACAATTTCCAGGGAAATAATCAAACTTTCCAAAATCCCATCCATCCTCTCCAAATATCTTTGTCACAAAGTATAGCACTTTGTCAGGGAATAGGCAAATGAAACTTGCGGAGGGAAATTCCGCCCGCAGCTTGCCTTGCGGGGAATCGGATGGTATAATACTTCAGTATGGGGTTTTGTCCCCCATGAGGCACCCCCCCAGGGCGGTCCTGCGGGCGGGAAGTTTTTTCAAAGCGTATGTTTTTCCTTCTTTCCGGCAGACTATCCTTCTGTAAAGGAGGATGCCGCCATGAAAAAGGAAGATGAGAAAAAACTGCGGAGCCTGGTGCGCTGCGCCCTGGAGGAGGGCGGGGAGGAAAACGCCGCCCCGGCCCTTACCCGCCCCGGTGGGGAGGACGGCTCCGTGACCACCCGGTGCAACGGCCACACCATCCACTGCCTGACGGTGATCGGCCAGATCGAGGGGCATTACATTCTGCCCTCGCAGAACAAGACCACCAAGTACGAGCATGTGATCCCCCAGATCGTCGCCGTGGAGGAGGACCCTGAGATCGACGGCCTCTTGATGCTTTTAAACACTGTAGGCGGCGATGTGGAGGCGGGCCTGGCCCTGGCAGAGCTGGTGGCCGGCATGAAAAAGCCCACGGTTTCCCTGGTTTTGGGGGGAGGCCACTCCATCGGGGTGCCTTTGGCAGTGGCGGCCAAGCGGTCTTTTATCGCCGCCTCCGCCTCGATGACCATCCACCCGGTGCGGATGAACGGACTTGTGCTGGGCATCCCTCAGACGCTGGAGTATTTCCAGCGGATGCAGGACCGCATCACCAATTTTGTCACCCAGAACTCCCGCATCAGCAAAGAGCGCTTTACAAGCCTTGCCATGAATACCCAGGAGCTTGTCATGGACGTGGGCACGGTCTTGGACGGCCCCGACGCCGTGGAGGAGGGGCTCATCGATTCCCTGGGCTCCCTTTCCGACGCCATAGACTGCCTGGGGAAGATGATCGACCGCAAGCGCCGCCCCGGCGGCGGAAAAAAGAAAAAAGAGCCGTGAGAAAGCCCGGCCGGCGGGGACGCCCCGCCCCTACATAACAGGCCCTCTGCGAGAGGGGGCGGCCAGGCTTTTTAAGGCGTGTGAAAGAGAGAAGGAGGGGCTAAAAGTCCGGGGCCCCTGCCGCAGAACCAGAGAACGGAGGGAAAGCTTTGCCTGCGAAAAAGCCAGCGGCCAAATCCGCCGCAGCCAGGAAGCCTGCCGCCAAACGGGGCGCGCCGGCCTCTTCCGCGAAAAAGAAAACCGCCTCCCGGGCAGGGGGGCAGCAGAAAAACGCCCACATGACGGCGGAGGCCATCCGCCAGAAAAACCAAATCCGGGCGGTGGTGCTCTTCGCCTGCGCCATCCTTTTGGGATGCCTGGTGCTCATCCCCGGGGACAACCTGTGGAAGTGGGCCCACAACGCCATTTTGGGCCTGTTTGGAAGCTGGGCCCTGTTGTGGCCGGTGCTGATGATCTACGTGGCGGTGATCACCGCCCTGGACAAGCCCCGGGGCTCCATCAGCGGCAAGGTTTGGATGACAGTGGTGGTGATCGCCCTGTTCTGCGCCACGGGCTTTGTTTTTGGGTCCGTGTCCCTGCCCGAGGGGCTCAACTTCGGGGAATACATAGGCCACCTGTTCACAGAGAACAAGGGCACGGGCGGCGGCGTCCTGGGGGGGCTCATCGGCCTGCCCCTGCTGCGGGCCGCCGGGGGCCTGGGCGCCCGGATTATCGTGGTGCTCCTCCTCTTTGTGGCGGTGATGATCCTGACGGGCACCACTCTTTTGGGCCTTTTTAAAACCATCAAAAAGCCTGTGGACGTCATGAGCGAGGGCCTGCAAAACGCCCGCCAGCGCAGGGAAGAGGAGCGGGAGATCCTGGAGCGGGACCGCTTTGAGGAGGAGATTCCCCTGCCGGAGCACCCGGTGCGCTCGGACTTTGTAAACCCCTTCCCCAAGCCCTCGGAGAAAAAGCGCCCGGAAAAACCCCAGAAAAACGAGAAGCTGGACCGGCTCAAGGCGGCGTTCGGAGTAGAGGAAGAAGCTGTTGAAGAGCCCACCCCGGCCCAGCAGGTGCAAAAGGGCGCCCTGGAGCTGGAGCAGGCCGTGGAGGAGCTGGAGGGAATCCACATCCCTGCGGTGCCCGTCAACGCGGTGCATGCCTCCCTGCCGAAAGAGCAGCCTCCCGCCCCGGAGGAGCCCTCTGCCCCGGATGGGGCCCCGCCCCAGCTCCCGGCCGCCGATGAGGTGGAGGAGCTCACCCAGCGGTTCATCGAGGAGAAGGAGCGCAACGACCGCAAAGAGGCCACCCCTGCCCAGATGGCCCAATACCAGGCGGCGGACGCCGCCAAAGCCTATTGTTTCCCACCGGTGGCCATGCTGGCCGCAAGCCCCCACGGCAACCCGGCCCAGGAGACAGAGGAGCTGCAAACCAACGGCCGCGTCCTGGTGGAGACCTTAAAGAGCTTCGGCGTCCAGACAAAGATCTTGGACATCTGCCGGGGCCCGGCGGTCACCCGGTACGAGATTCAGCCTGCCGCCGGGGTGAAGATCAGCAAGATCACAAACCTCTCGGACGACCTGGCCCTGAACCTGGCCGCCACCGGCGTGCGTATCGAGGCCCCCATCCCCGGGAAGGCCGCCGTGGGCATCGAGGTGCCCAACAAGTCCCGCAGCACCGTGCGGATGCGGGAGCTCATCGAGTCCAACTCCTTCCAGACCTCCAAGAGCAAGCTCTCGGTGGCCCTGGGCCGGGACATCGCCGGCCAGCCTGTCATCGCGGACCTGGCGAAGATGCCCCACATGCTCATCGCGGGCACCACGGGCTCGGGCAAGTCGGTGTGTATCAACTCCCTTATCATCAGCATGCTCTATAAAGCCACCCCCGACGAGGTGCGCTTTTTGATGATCGACCCCAAGGCCGTGGAGCTCAACGAGTACAACGGCATGCCCCACATGCTGGTGCCCGTGGTCACCGACCCCCACAAGGCCTCCGGGGCCCTGGGCTGGGCAGTGTCTGAGATGATGAAGCGCTATAAGATCTTCTCCGAGTGCAACGTGCGCAACTTAAAGGGCTACAACTCCCTGGCGGAGTCCCAGAATTACCAGGACGAGAACGGCCAGCCCATGCCCGCCATGCCCCAGATCGTCATCATCATCGACGAGCTGGCCGACCTGATGATGGCCGCCCCCAAGGAGGTGGAGGACTCCATCTGCCGCCTGGCCCAGC
>CALWIE010000020.1 GCA_944380625.1 uncultured Clostridia bacterium | reverse complement strand
AAGAACCGGGCGTGGCCGATCTCCACCCGGAAGTCCTCCACGCAGGCGGAGAGGGCCGCCACCGCCGTGGCGATGGCCTCCAGGTCGGCCCGGAGGCCCTCGGCCCCCATGAGCTCGATGCCCATCTGGGCGGTCTCGTCGCTGCGGCCGGAGAGGTCCGGCCGGTTGCGGCAGACGCTTTGGCAGTAGAAAAACCGCAGGGGCTTTCGGTGGCCTTGCAGCCGGGAAGCCGCCATCCGGGCGATGGGCAGGGTGGTGTCCGGCCGGAACACCAAGAGCCTGCCCCGGTTGTCGGTGGTCTTGTACATCTCCTGCTGGGGGATGGCCGTGCCCGGAAGGTTGAACACGTCGAAGTATTCCAGCCCCGGGGTGATGACCTCCCGGTAGCCCCGGAGGGTGAAGAGTTTTGAAAGCTTCTCCTGGGCCTCCCGGCGGGCCAGGCACTCCTCAAAAAGCAGGTCCCGGGTCCCCTCTGGGGTGATCTTGCTGTAGGTTTTCATGTGAACAGCCGCCTCCTCTCCCCCAGGGGCGGGAAAGGGAGGCGCCTCCTCTCTTGCTTTAGTATGCTACTATGATAATATACGAAATCGCCTTTGTCAAGGGTCAGAACAAGGTGGTCTGGCTGCTCTCCGGCAGGCCGGAGAGGGCCCCCACCTCCCGAAGGGTGTCGATGACGGCGGAGGAAACCTTGGCCCTGGTTTGCAGGTCGTCGATGGAGATGTACTCCCCGCCGGTGTCCCGGGCCTCCCGCAGGCTGATGGCGGCCGCCTCCCCCACCCCGGGCAGGGAGGAGAAGGGCAGGCGGATCTTCCCGTCCTCCACCACGAATTTCTTCGCCTCGGAGCGGTAGAGGTCCACCGGCAGCAGGGCGATGCCCCGGGCCAGCATCTCGTTGATGATCTGCAACATGCCGAATTCCCCCTCCTCTTTGGGGGAGGCCTCCCGGTTCTTGATTTTCACGTCCAGGTCTTTCATCTTCCGGAAGGCAGCCTCTTTCCCCTTGACCGCGGTGACCCCGTCGAAGTCGTCGCTGCGCACGGTGAAGTAAGCGGCGTAGTACTCCAGGGGCTTGTGGACCTTGTACCACCCCAGCCGCAGGGCGGAGATCATATAGGCCGCCGCGTGGGCCTTGGGGAACATGTACTTGATCTTAAAGCAGGAGTCGATGTACCACTGGGGCACATTGTGGTCCTTCATGGCCTGGATGTGCTCCTGGGTCAAAAGCTTGGTGGCCTTGCCCTTTCGCACGATCTCCATGATTTTAAAGGCCATTTTGGGGGGCAGGCCCTTGTTCATCAGGTAAGTCATGATGGAGTCCCGGGTGCCGATCACCTCGGAAATGGTGCAGGTACCCGCCTTGATGAGCTCCTGAGCGTTGCCCAGCCACACGTCGGTGCCGTGGGAAAGGCCGGAGATCTGGAGCAGGTCGGAAAACTTGGTGGGCTTGGACTCCTCCAGCATGCCCCGGACGAAGTTGGTGCCCAGCTCCGGCAGGGACAGGGTGCCGGTCCGGATGCCTCCCAGGTCCTCCTCCGTGACGCCTAGGGCCGCCGGGGAGTTAAAAAGGGACATGACCTCCGGGTCGCTCATGGAGACGTCCATCACCGGGATGCCGGTGTAGTCCTCCAGATACCGGTAGATGCTGGGCACATCGTGGCCCAGCTCGTCCAGCTTGCACACGTTGTCATGGATGGAGTGGAAATCGAAGTGGGTGGTGATGTTGCTGTTCTTCTGGTCGTTGGCGGGGTGTTGCACCGGGCAGAAATCGTAGACCTCCATGCCCCGGGGGATGACGATCATGCCGCCGGGGTGCTGGCCGGTGGTGCGCTTGATGCCCGTGCAGCCCATGGCCAGGCGCCTCTCCTCTGCCTTGTGCAGGGTGATGCCCTTTGTCTCGGCATATTTGCGCACGTAGCCGATGGCGGTCTTGTCCGCCACGGTGGCGATGGTGCCGGCCTTGAACACGTTGTCCCGGCCGAAAAGCACCTCGGTGTACCGGTGGGCGCCGGACTGGTACTCGCCGGAGAAGTTCAGGTCGATGTCGGGGACCTTGTCCCCGTCGAAGCCCAGGAAGGTCTCAAAGGGGATGGTGTGGCCGTCCCGGTCCATGGGCTCCCCGCAGACAGGGCAGTTCTTGGGGGGCAAATCGAAGCCGGAATCGATGCTGCCGTCGGTGAAAAACTCGCTGTGGCAGCACTTGGGGCAGACGTAGTGGGGCTCTAAGGGGTTTACCTCGGAAATACCGGACATGCTGGCCACCAGGGACGAGCCCACAGAGCCCCGGGATCCCACCAAATAGCCGTGGGCCTCGCTGTCCGCCACCAGCTTCTGAGCGGTCATGTACAATACGGAGAAGCCGTGCTTGACAATGGAGCCCAGCTCTTTGTCCAGCCGGTCCTTGACGATCTGGGGCAGGGGGTCGCCGTATTTCTTCTTGGCACGCTCCCAGGTGATGGACACCAGCTGCTCCTCGGCCCCTTCGATGAAGGGCGGGAAATTCCCCATGGGCACCGGGCGTATGTAGTCGATTTTATCGGCGATCTTGTTGGGGTTTTTCACCACCACCTCCAAGGCCTTTTCCCTCCCCAGGTAGGAGAACTCCTGGAGCATCTCCGGGGTGGTGCGCATGTAGAGGGGCGCCTGCTGGTCCGCGTCCTCAAAGCCGCGGCCGCCCATGATGACCCGGCGGTAATCCGCGTCCTTGGGATCTTTAAAGTGGACGTCGCAGGTGGCCACCACAGGCTTGTGGAGCTTCTCCCCGATTTTGACGATGGTGCGGTTGTACTCCCGCAGGCCCTCGATGTCCGTCTCGCCGTTGCGCACCATGAACATGTTGTTGCCAATGGGCTGGATTTCCAAATAGTCGTAGTAAGAGGCGATCTTGCACAGGGTCTCGAAGGATTCCCCTTTCACCACGGCCCGGAACAGCTCCCCCGCCTCGCAGGCGCTGCCCACGATGAGGCCCTCCCGGTACTGGTCCAAGAGGCTCTTGGGGATGCGGGGGGTGCGGTAAAAGTAGTCCAGATGGGCGGCGGAGATAAGCCGGTACAGGTTCTTGAGGCCCGTGTGATTCTTCACCAGGAGGATCATGTGGTAGGGACGCAGCTTTTTGGGGTCCCCGCCGGCCAGGGCCCCGTTGATCTGGTCCACCCGCTCCACCCGGCCCCCGCTTTGGAGGCGCTCTAAAAAGTTCAGGAAAATGTCCCCCAGCACCGCCGCGTCGTCCTCGGCCCGGTGGTGGTGGAAGGGCTTGAGCTTTAAGTAGCTGGCCACCGAATCCAGGGTGGCCTTTTTCAGATCCGGCAGAAGGGACCGGGCCATGGTGACCGTGTCGATATAGGTGTTTTCAAAAGCTTTTCCCTGGCGCTTCAGGGCCGCCCGGACAAAGCCCGCGTCAAAGCTGGCGTTGTGGGCCACCAGCACCGCGTCCTCCCCGCAGAACTGGAAGAACTGCTCTAAAGCCTCGGCCTCCTTGGGGGCGCCCTTGACCATCTCGTCGGTGATGGAGGTGAGCTCCGTGATCTTCGGGGGGATGGGCCGCTCCGGGTCCACGAAGATGTCGAACCGGTCGGTGATCTCCCCCTGGTGGATGCGCACCGCGCCGATCTCCGTGATCCGGTCGTTCTGAGCGGAGAGGCCGGTGGTCTCCAGGTCGAAGCAGATGAAGTCCCCCGAGAGGGGCTGGCGGCTTTCCCCGGTGACCGCGGGCACCAGGTCGTTGACAAAATAGGCCTCGGTGCCGTAGAGGGCCTTGAAGTCCGGGTCTTCCTTGCGGATGGACTCCACCGTGTTCATGGCCTCGGGGAAGGCCTGGGCCACCCCGTGGTCGGTGATGGCCACCGCCTTTTGCCCCCACTGGTGGGCCTGCTGGATCAAGGCGGAGGGGGGCGTCATGCCGTCCATGTCGGACATGCTGGTGTGCAGGTGGAGCTCCACCCGCTTTTCCAGGGCGTCGTCCACCACTTTCACCTGGTCCACCGTGGCGATGGCCCGGGGGCGCAGCACGTTTTCCCGGTCGTATTTGTCGTATTCCAGGGCGCCCCGCACCAGCAGGGTGGCGCCGGGCTTGAGCTTGTCCAGGGCCTGGCAGTCCTGGGCGTCCTGGATCACCTTCAAGGTGATGGAACCGGTGTAGTCGGTGATGTCGATGGAGTAGATCTTCCGGGACTTGTCCCGGGTCTCCTTGCTCTCCAGGGCGAAGACCTCGCCCCAGACGACGATGTTCCCCATGTCCAGGGCCGCCTCACGCAAGGGGATGCACTTGCCCCGGGGCACGGCCCCCAGCAGGGGCTTGGCGGTCTCCGGCACGATGGAGGGCAGCAGGTGCCCCTCGTCCCGGACGCTCACCTGGCGGCGGCTGGCCTGCTCCTTCAGAGCCTCCTCGTACTGTTCCAGCTCCCGGACGTCCGCCTCCCGCTGGCGGCGGACCTGTTCCGTTTTGGCCTTTTCCACCAGGGATGCCTCCCCGGGCTTCACCGTCAACCGGCCCTCGAACTCCACCGGGCACTCCAGGCCAAACCAGTCCCGCACCAGCTTTTGAAGCTTTTCCCCTGTGTTGCGGGCCGCCAGCAGCTCGTAGCCCCCGTGGGCCAGGCGGACAGAGAGCTTGCCCCCGCTGTAGACCGCCTCGGCCTGGTTGAAGGTGCCGTTGAGGGTGGCGTCCCCCTCCTTGAGGGCCGCCGCCAGGGAGGCCATGCACGCCC